>CAYXHX010000085.1:3969-9104 GCA_964464835.1 uncultured Chitinophagaceae bacterium
TGCAGGGAATACCGTAATTCTTGTAACGCATGAAGAAGAGATTGCAGAATATGCAAAACGGATAGTACGCCTTCGTGATGGTGTGATTGAGTCAGATACTAAAAAAGAGGAAAAGATGATGGTACAATAAAGCATTAATTGCAATTCTATACGGCGGAATTTCCTATTGATAAATATCAAATTAATACTCCCCGCATTCGGTTTTAGAAAAAACTAATCCTTTTTGAAAAGTTATTCCGTGTACATTTTTAAACACCATCTTTCCATCTTTTTCTTCCATATCCCTATAACCTTCTGTGGCAACATTATCTTTTAGCAAAAAAATAATTTGGCGGGAAGATTGTTTACCTTCAGACATAAATGTATAATCTGCAAACAATGTATCGCCATGAAGTTTTCCTTCAAATGTACCGTTGTTACTATCTTTTTCAAAAAAATTGTAAGATAATTTACCGGTAACCACATTTGGAAATATTTCTACTTTTAATTTAAAAGTGTCTTTGCCATTAAAGAAAGAATAGCAAGTGGATGTTGGAATCATTATTTTGTTTTCCAGCGGTGTTGACGTGTCTTTCATGATTGTAGCTTCTGTAGTTTCCTTAGAGGCATTGTTGCAGGAAATTAATAAGATGGCTCCTGAGAACAGAATGAAAAAATTTTTTTTCATAAAAATAATTTGCATACAATGATTGAAATGCTTTTATTTATTAAATTAAACCAAAATTCAATTTTCTATCTTGTACATATACGTCCTATTTTTTTATAAAATATTTTTATACACTTTTCCATCCTTCATAATCACCAGGAAATTTTTTACAGGGTTTGATATTAGTGATAAATCATTCAGGGGATTACCATCCACCAGTAACAGGTCGGCTAAGGCACCTTGTTCAATTACACCCAATTTTCCCGGGTAAGGGCTTCTCAATCCTGAGAGTTGCAAGAGTTGGGCATTATCATGCGTTACCATTTTTAAGATTTCTGCATTAGTGAACCATGGCTGCAGTTTAAGGATATATGCGTTTTGCTGTTCATTTAATTCGGGCTCAAATAGAAAGTCGGTGCCCCATGCCAGCTTTACGTGAAGCCGTTTGGCCATCGGCAAAAGGTTCTTCTGTCCTTCTACAACGGGCTTACGTTTTTCCTTTCTCAAAGCATCCATTGCTTCAGTATTATCTCTAAGAATTTGAGTACTCAGCCAAATACCTTTTTCTGCCATCAGTTTCAGTGTCGCTTCATCCAAAAGCTGTCCGTGTTCAATACATTTTACGCCAGCTTCAATAGCCCTTTGTACAGCCTTTGGCGTATAGGCATGCACTGTTACATAAGTACCCCAATCTGATGCTGCTTCCACAGCTGCCTTCATTTCATCCAACGTATATTGAGTCACATCAATGGGGTCATAAGCGGATGAAGTGCCACCTCCTGCCATTAATTTTATTTGGCTGGCGCCATATCTCAAATTTTCACGGGTTGCAGTTAATACTTCATCACGGCCATCTGCAATAAAAGTTGCACCAAGCAATTCGGCCCTGGACGGTTTTCCAAAAAACCTGCGGGATTTTTCATCAGGGGTTCTAAAATCTCCGTGCCCTGCTGTTGGGCTGATTACGGCACCCGAAGGCCATATCCTGGGCCCGTCTATTTTGCCTGCATCAATGGCTGCTTTCAAAGGAAATATTGGGCCGCCGCAATCTCTTACACTTGTAAATCCACGTAGTAGTGTTTTATATGCCGATAAGCCCACCTTCTCCATGATCACTTTTTCTGAAACATCAGGGGACATCATTTCCTGCATTGTTAATGCACCGAAGGTCATGTGCACATGCGCATCAATTAACCCCGGCATAAGTGTGCGGCCACCTCCATTAATTTTCACAGCATCATCCCCAGTTTTGATTGGAGCAGTACTGATTGTTTGAATCATATTGCCTGTAACGAGTACATTCACAGGATCAGTAATGGTTTGAGAATAACCATCAAATACCCTGACATTTTCAAATAAAACCTGGGACTGCTTTGAATTTTGGGCCTGGGTATCAGAGATAATGACACACAAAAGAAGTGCTGCGATGAATTGGATTTTGCCCATAGTATAGTTTTTTAGTTACTTAATATTTAGATTATTTTAAAGAGAAAAGTATGTGAACAAAAATATGTAAACCATTGGGAAATTGGACGGGTGGATGATATTCCTAAGTCTTATTTTATTTGTATTCGTATTCAAATTTTATCACGGGTTAATTGTCAAAAATATATAAGCAATAAGGTTAACCAATAAAACTACACCATATACAGAATTACTACGCCCGCCAATGAGAGAAAGCATCACGGTAAATATTGAAATCACCAATAAAATAATTGATAAAACATCAAGCCCCAAAACGAGTGGGAAGTCGTAAAAATAACTGGCTATTGACACCGCAGGAATTGTCAATCCAATACTGGCTATTGCTGAACCAAGGGATAAATTAAGGCTGGTTTGCAGCCTGTTGTTTTTTGCTGCACTTACTGCTGCTATTCCTTCAGGCAGCAAAATAATGGCGGCTATAATGATACCGACCAAACTTTTCGGCAAACCCTTACTTACTACCAATTGTTCAATAGGATGCGACAGGGATTTTGCAAGTAATACTACAATTGCCAGGCTGATTAAGAGAAATACTAAACTAATAATTAACGCAGACATTGTAACCGGGTTCTTTATTACTTCATTCGTTTGTGTCTCTTCGGAAATGAAGTATTCCCTATGCCTTATAGTTTGAGCTGAAATAAATGCGGTATAAATTGCCAGGCATGCGAATATTTCAAAAAGCAATTGCGTTTCTGTATAATACGGGCCAAAATGACTCCTGGTAAAAGTGGGTAGTATCATTGTGAATGCTACAATAGATACCAATGACACCAGCGCAATTTTTATAGAGTGCGGAGAAAAAGTTTGTGTATGAAATTTTCGCCCACCAATAAAAAGGCAAAGGCCAACAATGCCATTCAGGATAAGCATAACTGCCGCATATACTGTATCTCGTGCAAAAGCTGCATATTCTTCGCCTCCTGTTGTCATTAAAGAAATAATGATGGCTACTTCAATAATTGTAATTGATACGGCTAAAATAATTGTGCCATACGGCTCTCCCACACGATGCGCAATAATTTCTGAGTGGTGAACTGCCGACATAACACAAAAAATTAATAATATTCCCGCTATTGCCTGGTATAAAAAATTATTATCCAGGTTCACGGAAAAATAAAGAATGCATGCCAATAAAGGAATTGAAGTTGTCCACTCATACAATTTTCTTACTTTTTTCATTCACTTATTTTTATTGTTAGTTATTGCCGGCTAATATCATTGCTGCCGTATTTTAAAAAAATGGAACTGCGTAAATGCCATCGCTTTAAAATTTTACATCATAATGTCAATTTTTCAATTGTTTAATTTTTTGTTTATTGCCAACAATCCATACAATATCACCGGGTTCAAATATAGTAGAAGAATCCGGGTTAAGAATGCGTTTCCCATTGCGTTCAATTCCTATAACAAGGCCATTCACTTTTTCCCTGATACCGGACTTTCGGATAGTTTCTCCACAGAAGTTATTATTTTTATCAATAATAAATTGATATGTAATAATGTCTTCTATCCGCACATCTTCAGATTCAGAGATTTCTTCCTTATTAAAAATAGATTTAAATATTGATATTTGTTCATCAGTTGCCAGAACTCCTACTTCATCAAATGGTAATAGCCTGTGGTTCCTTGTAGGTTGATGAATAATTGTATCACCACGCCGGATATAAATAATGTTGATCCCATATTTTTCACGCCACCCAAGTTCTGATAGCCGCTTGCCGATATATGCTGCATGAGGGGAAACTTCGAGTTGAACAATGTGTGCATCGTAGGGGGCAAGGTAATTTTCCAACTCGGCTCTCTTTCTCTTTACCATAGCCGAAGTTGTATTAAAAGCAATATCTTCTCTTTCGGACAGGTTTGTAATGAACCTGTCTTCAATTCGTTGATAAAACACTTGTAACCTTTTTGTAAACACCCTGAATACGATAAGCGCAATTGGAAGAATGACCAATAATGCAATGATTGGTTGAAAAAAATATAGCGCCCAAATTGCTATTAATAAAATACCAAACACAATTCTTGTTGTTTCAATAATCATTAATGGCCCCCTGTTATATTCTTTTCTCTTCAACCAAAACCTTTTATACTCGGGGTTTTTGGGTTTGTTCGCCATGATTGCCCAAATAAAAGGTGAACTTGCCAATAGAGAAATTAATGAAATGATCACTGTCCTCATTGTTTCATTTTCAATCACCGTATTTAGATAAGGGAATAAAAACCTCAGTAAAATCATTGCTATAAAAATAAGAATGATGCCATTGATGATGATGATTTTTGCATAAGATGCAAGTACGGCCTGCCATCCAACCTCTGCCTGTATATTTTGAGAAGTTGCAGAAAACCTGTTCAAATTATTCACCACCTTTACAGGCAATATTTTTTCCAGGAAGTTATAAAATGGTTCGGAATATTTAATAAGGTAAGGTGTAGCAAAAGTAGTAATAGCCGAAGCGCCAACTGCAACAGGAAAAAGAAAATCAGAAGTAACATTCAACGAAATGCCTAATGCAGCAACAATGAAAGCAAACTCACCAATTTGAGCCATACTAAAACCTACCTGTACAGATTGTTTCAATGGTTGCCCGGAAAGCAAAGCCCCCATTGTAGTACTGAATATTTTTCCAAAAAGTGTAAGAATGGTTACTGCAATTACTGCCCATTTATGCTCGATAATCATGGCAGGGTCAATCAACATTCCTACAGAAACAAAAAAAACTGCACCAAACAAATCTTTAATAGGTTTTATAAGGTGCTCCACTTTTTCAGCCGATGTGGTTTCAGCAATGATGCTACCCATAATAAAAGCCCCGAGTTCGGCTGAAAACCCAACCTTCACGGCCAATACAACCATGCCCAGGCAAAGCCCGAGTGAAAGAATCAATAAGTTTTCTTCATCCAACCATTTCTTCGCTCTTTTCAAGAAAGTTGGAAGTAGAAATATTCCCATGATAAACCATAGAGCCAGGAAGAAAAGTAATTTAAGAACAGTATATACAAT
>CAYXHX010000086.1:0-9066 GCA_964464835.1 uncultured Chitinophagaceae bacterium
TAAATCCTCCCTTTCTTTTTCATGAATTTTTTGGCGGGAAACTTCATCCGGAAGAACTGGCGATTTCACCACATTTTGCTTGATGGCTTCCACCAATGGATAATCAGATATTGTTTGTACGAAAATAGCGCCATTGTTGTGTTTTGGCGTTGCGGAAAAATCGGCTTGCAAACAAATGCCTTTGCCATTCTTCAATGTCAATTTATTGCTGATATCTTCTATGCATTTAAACCAGGCAAGGGAGCTTTCGTGAATGTGGTGCGCTTCATCATTAAGTACTACAAGGTCTTTTATTTTATTGCTTCTTAATAATTTGCCTAAATCAAGCCCTTTGGAAGTGTCGGCATCAGGCTTCGGTTTCACCCCCAAAAAAGTTGTTTCAAAAGATACTTCCGGTTCTTCATTAAAAAAAACACGATGTATGTTCGTTAAAAAAACATTTCCGGATTCAGTTATTGGTTTTAATTCATCCTGCACATGCAGGGTTAATTGAAAATCATTTTTCCAGTCTTTATGATCATATCCATTGTCTGGAATAAAAGGTTCATTCAAAAACATTTTTAATCCTTCAAAATCTTTTAATAGGCGATTTAAGACAATTATATTCGGTGCGATTACCAAGAAATTTTTTGAAAGAGCGCTGTTGTCTTCATACAATTTATGAAAGTATGACCACACCAAAGTAAGGCCCATTACTTTTGTTTTGCCTGCACCGGTAGCCATCTTAATTACATAGCGCGTCCAGTTCTCATCAAACATACCTCCGCTTACACGTTGCGATGAATCGAAACGCATCAGTTCATATTTATCTGTTGCTATGGCTACTTCATACAAATAAATAATAGATTCAATTGCTTCTCGTTGAGAAAAAAAGAATTGAAATGTTTTCTCTGCAGATATATGTTCCCTGTCAAACCAAAATTTTAATAATGATTTAGAAGTTTCTGATGCCCCTTTATATTGATCATTCCTCCATTCATACACGGCAAGCCTGATTTTATAAACCAATGGGGGCAACAATTTTTCATATTCATTTTGGTAAGCATCTATTTGAATTTGTGAAGGCGCCCATCTTTCTTCCGGCGATAGTATTTGAAAAGGGTCAGTTAGTTTCATATAAATTGAACTTTCATTTCAAAGTTAAAGTTTATCATCATGTGGCAAAATACAGTTTTTGATCGTTATTATTTGTTGAACTTACATCTTTCAAATTTTGATAAACTACATATTAAGCGCTAAATTGCAAAACTAAAACCTCCTCTCATGAAAAAAGTCCTTCTGTTTTTCAGCTTATTATTTGTAACCATTTCTTTTGTATCGGCACAGGAAGTAGTAGATACCAGTGTCATGAATAAAATAAGAAATGAAGAAAAAAATAATTCGCAAGTGGCCATGATTGCATATAACCTTTTAGATTTGAATGGGCCTCGCCTCACCAACTCTCCCGGCTATAACAGTGCACTGGATTGGGTTACAAAAATTTGCAAGGAATGGGGCTTGTCCAATGCCGGCCGCGAAGCATGGGGCGAATTCGGCAGGGGATGGAGCAACCAGGAAGCAACACTGGAAATGAAAGCGCCTTATTATCAAAATTTTATAGCATATTCTGTACCCTGGTCAAAAGGCACTGGTAAAACAATCACGAAGGAAGTTTTTCTCCTCGATAATATTGATTCTGCAACTATTGATAAAGCCGGTGATTCCATCAAAGGAAAGTTTATTATTACAAAACCGCATAGCATGAAAATACCCGGTGCATTTGTCGCTTATGCAACAAGGTATGGAGATTCAAGCCTCGATAATATTCCGGATAAGTATATGTTTACCCGCGAACAACTGGATATGTATATGCCCATTATCAAAAAGAATTATTACAACAGGTTGTACCTGGAGAAAAAAGGCGCTGCAGGATTAATTCAAAGCAGTAATAATTCTATAGATGGAACTGTATTTGTTGATGGCGGCTACGGCTATATGAAAGGCTATGCAGCCACATTGCCTGAAATGAAAATAAGCATCGAAGATTATTTAACGCTTACACGTTTATTGGAAGATGAAAAAACTGTAAAACTGGAAATGGAACTGCAATCTACATTTTATGATAAAGATCTTACCGGTTATAATTTTATTGCAGAAATTCCCGGGACTGACCCAACGCTGAAAAGCCAGGTAGTGATGCTCGGCGGGCATTTGGACAGTTGGGCAGGTGGCACCGGCGCTACAGATAATGGTGCAGGATGCATTGCTACTTTAGAGGCAATCCGAATTTTAAAAGCCATTGGCATACAGCCGCGCAGAACAATTCGCATTGCACTTTGGGGAGGTGAAGAACAAGGCTTGTACGGGAGTTTTGGCTATGTAAAAAAACATTTTGGCAATCCTGCAGATATGAAATTAAAACCTGAACAACAACTCATTTCTGCCTATTACAATTTGGATAATGGTTCCGGAAAAATCCGTGGCATTTATACCCAGGGCAATGAAGCTGTGCGGGATATTTTCAAAGCCTGGCTTGCACCATTTGCCGATATGGGCGCAGCCGGTGGCGTTACACTAAGCAATACCGGCAGCACAGACCATATCAGTTTTGATGCAGTGGGAATTCCGGGTTTTCAATTTATTCAGGATCCTTTGGAATATGAAACCCGCACGCACCATAGCAATATGGATACCTATGATCATTTATCCATACCGGATATACAACAAGCTGCTGTAATCATTGCTGCATTTGTGTATAACACGGCTATGCGGGATGAAATGATGCCGAGAAAACCTTTGCCAAAACCGGAGAAATTTGTGTTTGATATAGATTTTCCGTTGTAAATGCTTGAGCAGGTTTTTTACTTAGACAATATTATGTTTTTCCCGTAAAAATCCTTCGCAGCAAAGCAACTATTAATGTAAATACTGCGGAACCGATGATGGCCCATACAATGGGAAATGGTTTTCCATCAATGGTTACGGTAAAAAATTCCGGCAATGCAAAGCGGCCTGCAATATATAAACCGATATAGGCGCCAATAAATCCCACAACAATGGAAACAAAGCATCCGCCTAAATCATAGCCTGCAAGGCTTTGCCCGATACCACCGCAGATCGCAGCTATCAACAATAATACAAGGAAACCAATAATTGACATAACTGATAGTTTATTCATTTAAAGATACTTTTTTTTCGGGATGTAAAAAAAATTTTATGTGATGTATAAAAAACAGTTCCTGAAAATTCATAGGCGCAGCGAATTTTCTGAAATACATTTTCAAAAAAATTTGTCATAGCTTGCTCCACAAAATCATACTATGTCTTTAATTTTAGGAAGGGTCACATTTGGTGATCAGAAGAATAAAAGAAATGTTTTATCCAGGCAGGAGGCAGTTGATTTACTGACTGATTGGGTGAAAAATGATCGCCTGCAATTGCACATGAAACAGGTTGCTGCATTGATGCATGCATGGGCTATTGAAAAAGAAAATTTGCAAGAAGCAGAAGCCTGGCACTGGGAACTTGCAGGTTTGTTGCACGATGCAGACTGGGATCAATGGCCGGAGCAACATTGTAAAAAAATTATTGAAGAATTGGAAAGCAGGCATATTGACCCGGAAATCATTCATGCCATTGCATCCCATGGGCATACACATTTTGGCGTTGTGCCAAAAACAAAAATGGATAAAATGTTGTACGCATTTGATGAACTGAGTGGCTTGATACATGCCTATTCCCTCATGCGCCCAAATGGCTATGAAGGTATGGATCTGAAGGGTGTAAAAAAGCGTTTAAAAGAAAAATCATTTGCAGCAAATGTTTCAAGGGAAGATATCAAAGATGCATGTGCGCGTGCAGATATTTCAATGGATGATTTGATTGAATTCATTATTCGACGGCAAGCTTTCATAAAAAATTAAATTATTCAACAACAGTCGTATCAATCAAATGGATTGTACGTGCCACATCATCATATTCTGATGCCCGGATTGCATGCAACATCATACGCAATGTAAATCCTGGAGATTGGATTTTTTTGCTTAAATTACAAACAACGGAATCCACTTTTGCGATATACATATTTTTTTGATTCTCTTGCATATATGCAAGCAACAAAGCGTTTGCCCAGGAAGCATCCCGCGCCCTGTCAATACTGAAATTCAATACCGGGATTTGATGGCCGTTTGCAATTTTCGTTAGGATACGCATTGGCAGCCAAACTTCTGAAAGGCATTCCTGTATATCATCTATCAGCGAACTGATCAAAGAATTTATTTTATAAAAATCATTTCGCAAAGCATGAATGGCATCGCCAGGTGCAACTTCGGCGGCAGCTATGGCAAGATCCAAATTGATGTGTGTATTGATACCAAGAATTAAATGCTGTAATACAATTAAAGAATGATCTTTCGAAGCATCAAATACATTTCTCCAGGAATGCGAACAGGGATTATTTGAAAAGTAGGCTGAATATGCTTTTAAATATCGTTGTGCAAATACTATATCCAATCTTTCCATTCTATCGGCATCTTCAAAATTGCCTGCTGTGATATTCTCCAAAACGGCTGCTGTCATTCGTTTGTAGAGTGCGGCAAAATATCCGGTTTTATTTCCCGAAGCTGAGCAATCATGTATTATTTGAGAGAGATGATTGATGATGTCCCGGATAGTAATTTGCATAACACTTTATAATTGGCTATTATAATATTTACAAAATAGCACCTGCTACCGTAAATAATTTTACGCATTGCGAATTTCATTTATTTTTACAAATGCAGAAAAATAAATTTCCCTGGCAATTAATTGCATTTCTACTCATCGGAAGTTTCGCATTTTCCCAACAACAAAAAATTGTAACACATGAAAATGTTATTTACGGGATGGTTGATGGGGCTGCATTACTCATGGATATTTATCAGCCACAAAATTCTAATCATATAGGTATTATTATTATTCCGGGCAGCGCTTACGGAATGGTATATGATGACAATTACGACCAGGAACAATTGAAAAATGATTATTTTCTTGATACGGCATACATGGGAAAATGGGCACAAAAATTAGTGCAAAAAGGCTATACAGTTTTTGTAATCAATCATCGGTTTTCACCGGCTTTTAAATACACTGATATTATTGCAGATTGCAGGAGAGCAGTGCGTTTTGTACGCTACAATGCAGAAAAATACGACATCAACCCCGGCAAAATTGGTGCATTTGGCCATTCATCCGGCGCTTCGCTTTCAGCATTCCTTGGCGTTTCAGATACCACCATCAAAAACCCGGAAAGTGAAATGGATCAATTGAGTTCTAAAGTACAGGCAGTAGTTGCTTTAGCAGCGCCATTCGATCTTTCAGACTTCAATAAAAAAGAAGACACGGCAATCCGGAATTCTTTTGATGTAAAAATGATTTCAGGTCTTATGGGTAATTTGCCGGCAATAAATAATGATACATTTGTATTATCAGGCGATTTTGCAGATGCCTCACCTATAGCTCATGTCAGCAAAGATGATGCTGCTATGTTGATTTATTATTCGGACAATGACCCGATCATTCCTGCAAGGCAGGCAAGGAATATGTACCGGGAATTGATGAAAAATAATGTGCCTGCGAAAATATTTATGTCGCATGGTACAGGGCACACGCCGCAACCCGATATGAATGAAATAGATCTTTGGTTTCAAAAATATTTGCTATAAATAAACTGCTTAAATTTTTAAAAAATATCATTATGAAACAAACTGCAATGAGTATTATTTTACTCCTGTTTATCCATTCGATGTATGCACAGGAAAATACAAAAGAATCCTCCGGGTATAATGCCCACCAATTATTTACTGAAAATTTTAATCCACCTGCGGGTACTGAAACACGCTCTGCCAAAGGGATCCCGGGGCATGCTTACTGGCAAAACAGCGCGAGTTATATAATTCATGCAACACTAAGTGAAAAAGACACGTCTGTTGCAGGTGATGTAGCAATTACTTACACGAATAACAGCCCGGATGCATTGGATTATTTATGGCTTCAATTAGATCAAAATCTTTTTAATGATTCTTCCAGATCAGTTGCTTTTGCATTGAATAGTGGTGATAATTATGGTATACCAAATGGTGGTTATCAAATAAAAGATGTAACTATAAACTATGCCGGAAAATCATATACAACGAAGCCAATTTTTACGGATACAAGAATGCAAATACGATTGAATACGCCCATGCAACCAAAGGGAGATAATATTTCCATTAAAATAAACTACAGCTTTCTTATACCGCTTGATGGCGCCGGGAGGTTTGGAAGGCAATACACGAAGAATGGCGTTATTTATCAAATCGGCCAATGGTATCCAAGAATGTGTGTATATGATGACCAGGAAGGATGGAACACACTTCCATATTTGAACCAGGGTGAATTTTATTGCGAGTATGGCGATTATGATTATTATATCACAGCGCCTGCTGAAATGATTGTATATGGTTCCGGTGATTTGCAAAACCCCAAAGAAGTTTTAACCAATGAGGAAATGAACAGGCTTTCCATCGCTTCAAATAGTGATAAGACAATTACCATTGTTGGGCCGGATGATTTTAATGATCGTACCGCATCTGATAAAAACCTCACCTGGCATTTTACCATGAAAAACTCCAGGGATGTTGGTTGGGTGGCAGGAAGAAAAATGATTTGGGATGCAGCAAAAATTAATTTGCCATCGGGCCGCAAAGCGCTTGCCATGTCATGTTATCCAATTGAAAGTATTGGTGATACAGCCTGGAGCAGGTCAACAGAATATTTAAAAGCAAGTATTGAAATTTATTCAAAATATTTTTATGAATATCCCTGGAATAATGCCGTGAGTAGCGCCGGTATTACCGGTGGTATGGAATACCCGGGAATGATCTTCGATGATTATACGGAAAAAACTTCCCGGCTATGGTTTTTAATAGCGCATGAAATCGGCCATAACTGGTTTCCTATGATTGTAGGAAGCAACGAACGGAAATATATGTGGCAGGATGAAGGGTTGAATACTTACATCAATTATATCGCTACAGATCTTTTCAATAATGGGGAATATGTAAATGCTCCTGCCTTTTTTGAAAAATCATTTTTTGGTTCGCGTGATTACCTGCAGTTTATGAATTACAAAGACCCGCTGATGACTGTTTCAGATGCCATGGATGAAGAACAGCACTACCAGTTTTATGGCAAAACAGCGTATGGTTTAAACCTGCTCCGCACAGTAGTTGTAGGTAAGGAACGATTTGATTTTGCATTCAGGAAATATACGGAAGCATGGGCGTTCAAACACCCTACACCGTATGATTTTTTTCATTGCATCAATAATGCTGCAGGTGAAGACCTGGATTGGTTTTGGAAAGAATGGTTTTTTACTACCTGGAAATTAGACCAGGCAATTACTTCAGTGAAGTACACGGATGCGGGAACAGAAATAACTATTGAAAATAAAGGTAAAATGATCATGCCCGTGACTTTAAAAATTACCGAATCAAATGGTGAAATAAATTCTATTCATTTACCTGTAGAAATCTGGCAGCATGGCGGTACATGGGTGTATACATTTCCTTCAAAAAATAAACTGGAGAAAGTTACTCTCGACCCGGAAAACGTATTACCGGATATGGATAGAAAAAATAATGAATGGAAAAAATAGCGATGTTTAAAAAAATAGATACAGATTTTATTTAAACAATCAAATGTGATGCTATAATTGCAAATGCAGTTGCTGCATTCAATGATTCTGCTTTACCTTTTTTTGGAATGGTAACGCGGGTTGTTATTAACCTTTGCAGATTTTCCTGAATGCCTTTTCCTTCATTGCCAATTATTAAAATGCCTTCTTTAGATTTTGGTATGGTATACATATTTTCACCTGATAGCATGGCGCCATAAACCGGCAATGTTGTTTTGCTTAAAAAATTTTCAGGGTTTTCATACACCACTTGCACGCGTGCTAAACTTCCCATGGAAGCCTGAACAACTTTTGGATTATATTGATCCGCCGTATCATGAGATGCAATGATTTGCTCCAGGCCAAACCAATCTGCCGTGCGAATAATATTTCCCAAATTCCCCGGATCCTGGATGGTATCCAACACCAATGTCCATTTGCCTTTATATTCAATTTTCTGTTCTTTCTTTTGAGGGAAAATGGCAAGTGCCTGGTTGGGTGTTTTTAGAAAACCGGCTTTTTGCAATTCATCTTCCGAAACCGTACGAATATATTCGCCATTGAATTGCGGGTTTTGTTCCAGCCAGTTTCCGGTAACAAATAATTTTAACGGAATAAATTTTTCATTCAAAAATTCGAGTACGGCCTTGTTTCCTTCTGCAATAAAAACACCTTCTTCTCCACGTTTTTTTGTGGCGTGTAAAGATTGAATATATTTGGCTTCATTTTTACTAATCATTATCTATGCGTTTGCGCAATTATATCATTTCATTTTTTTCGATTGTCTTATTCATCACATCATTTATTTCCTGTTCAGAACAAAGAGTGCTATTTTTTAACCGTACCAAAGTAAAAAATTTTCCGGTAGATACACCATTCGTTTTTGACAATATCTTAAATATTCATGGAGAAATTTCTAATGATGAAAAAAAGAGTTTGAAAATTGGCCTGGCCAATTATTGGGACGACAGCCTGAAAGCTCCGAAGGTACAGCAGTTCGGGCTTTTTTATAAAGAAAAAAACCCGCCAGTTTTTGATTCATCCAATATCACCCGTACCAAGGGGTTGATGAATAGTTTTTTAAATTCGCAAGGGTTTTACCAGGCAAAATTTATTGATTCTTTTTATATAGATACTTTTAATACACAGGAACGTGCAACGATAGTTATGGATGTGGTTACCGGTAAACGTACGATCATTGATTCTGTTCATTATACATTCGAGGATTCCTCTTTAGAACGGATTGCCAGGAATAATGCAAAAAAAACATTGATCATCCCGGGAAAAACTTCCTATTCAAAACAAATCATCGGTGCCGAGTTGGACAGGCTTGTAAATCAATACCGCCGAAGAGGATATTTTTTATTGACCAGGGATAACCTTGTAGCTATTGT
>CAYXHX010000087.1:0-1686 GCA_964464835.1 uncultured Chitinophagaceae bacterium
TGTTTGCTTGTGAAGTAATTAATAAAACATTATCACCCACATTTGCCGTCAATGCATTTTTCCCAATCATTGCGCCCACTTTCCCATTAAACACAATATGAGTTGGTTGTAATGATTTCATAGATTCCTGGATATCCCGGATACTTTCCTGTGGTGTGGCAATATTTAAAATTTTGCCATCAGGGCCTTTAGGTAAATAATAATCCTGCTCGGCGAAATAATATGCTTTATCAAATTTTACAGGATTTCCATTTTCATCTTTCAAACCTTCACGAGGTAAAACCATGATTGCGCCATTCATACCGGAAACAATGTGTGCAGGTGTCATTGTGCCACCCGGTGCACAGTGGTATATAAACACACCGGCTTTTGTACAACGAAAACGAAATACAACCTGTTGCCCGGGATTTACCAAAGAAATATCTCCACCACCCATTTCACCTGTTGCCGCATGAAAATCCACATTATGCATTTGGGTATTTGTTGCAGGATTTTTTAAAGTAAGCTCTACAAAATCATTTTGATGTGCAACAATGATTGGCCCCGGAACAGAACCATTGTAGGTAAATGCCCAAATGGAATCACCGGGTGAAACTTCAATCTTTTTTTCAATGATCGTCATTGTTACCTGTATTACTTTGGGGCCATCTGTTGCCACCTGGTCAAACTTTGGAAGATTTGGCGGCGCCACCAATTCCTGTTTTACTTTTGGTAAATCATCACCTGTACCTTCAAACTTTGCATCCATTACTGAACTTGTATTATTGCTTTTGCAACCACCGAACCCGAGTATTAAAATGAATACCAGGAATTTTCCGACCGTTGAAAATTTTTGCCAATACTGTGTGATTTGTAATTTTTTCATGTTTCAGTTTTTATTTTAAATGTTAGAAGAGAATTGCAAAATTACAGTTTTTGAATTTTTTGAAAAAATGATTCGTGCAGGATAAATTTTGAAAAAATACAAAAGAAAAGAAGTAATCATTTTTATAAGTTTAAAAAATGTATTTTAGCAGCTACATACCAGGTTGTTTTTTATATACATAATTGGTTCAAATCTAAACTGCATGCACGATTTTAAAGAATTACAACAACAATTTGCACAGCAATACCAACAAGTATTCAATGATAAAATGGCGCATAAAACAATTGTCATTCTTCCGGGCATTTCCATGGACCCGGATATGATTGACAAACTAAAAGGCGCATTGCATTATGAAGAGCGTATGTTGTGTATGCTCATGCTGCTGCGATTTCCAAATACTCATGTTACGTATATGACGAGCCTGCCGATAGATCCTGTAATCATTGATTATTACCTGTACATGCTTCCGGGCATAACAGGCTACCATGCAAGAAAGCGCTTGACTTTATTAAGTTGTTTTGATGCCTCGCGAAAATCTCTCACGGAAAAAATTCTTGAAAGGCCACGGTTAATAGAACAAATTCGAAAATCAATACGCGATAAACAATTTGCACATCTTTCTGCATTTAATGTAACCTATGCAGAGCGGGAGTTGGCAATGAAATTGGGCATTCCTTTATATGGTTGTGACCCGGACCTGCTTTTTATTGGAACAAAAAGTAATTGCCGGAAAATTTTCAGGGAATGCAAAATTCTTTTGCCCGATGGTGCCGAAGATTTATATACTGAAGATGAAATCATTCATGCACTTGTATCCTTGA
>CAYXHX010000087.1:1696-9064 GCA_964464835.1 uncultured Chitinophagaceae bacterium
TCCATTGAAAAAGTCGTTATTAAATTGAATGATGGCTTTTCGGGAGAAGGAAACAGTATTTTTTCATTTAAAGATTATCCCGGGAATATTGATTTGCAAAACTGGATTAGGGAACAGTTGCCTCGTATCCTAAAAATAGTTGCTGAGAATGAAAGCTATTATTCTTTCATGGCAAAATTCCGCGAACTCGGCGGTATTGTTGAAACATTTATAGAGGGAGAAAATAAATGTTCTCCATCCGTACAATGCAGGATAAATCCTTTGGGTGTAATTGATGTTATCTCCACACATGATCAAATTCTCGGAGGAGAAAATGGCCAGGTTTTCCTGGGTGCATATTTTCCTGCGCATGCAGATTATGCAAGTGAATTGGGGAGTATTGGAAAAAAGATTTCCGAAAAATTAAAACAGGCCGGTGTACTTGGCAGGTTTTCCATAGATTTTATAAGTGTGAAGGAAAATGGGAAATGGAAACATTATGCCATTGAAATAAATTTAAGAAAAGGCGGCACCACGCATCCATATTTAATGCTGCAATTCCTTACCAACGGGCATTATGATGCGCTAAACGGCATGTATTTTACAGCAAATGGCCAACCCAGGTATTATGTATGTTCCGACAATTTTCAAAGTGAGCTTTACCAGGGGCTTACACCGTATGATTTAATTGATATCGCCACTTGTAATGATATTTTATACAATGGTACATCGCAGGAAGGAGTAATGTTTCACATGATATCCGCTTTATCACAATATGGGAAAATGGGTTTGGTATGCATTGGCTCAAGTAGAGAACGTGCCAATGAATTGTATAAAAAAGCAGAAGAAATTTTTAATAATAATAAAATGCAGTTTTAAATTTTTTCATTTTCTGTTGCAATCCTGTTTTCTATCCTTTTATCCGGAATAAACCAAATTCCTGCAACCACAAAATATAAAGACAAACTTATCCATGAATTAAAATAGCATACAATAATTGCAGCTACATAAATGAATACCGATGTTTTGCCTTTTATACCGCTTCCAATAGCTTTGGCAAGCAGGGACTCCTGCCCGTGCAATTTTATTAATCTTGTTGCGAGGAATGAATAGGAAAGGGCATTCATTAATAAAACGATTCCATAAAACATTACCGGTACCGGGCTGAAATGGTTTTCACCCATCCATGCTGTTACAAATGGAATAATATATAATGTGAATAGAAAAAATAAATTTGCCCATAAAATCTTTCCATCAATATGTTTTGCAGCTTGCATCATATGATGATGGTTATTCCAGTAAATACCAACATATACAAAGCTTAGTATGTAACTTAAAAAAACAGGTATCATAGGCTGTAAAGCCGCAACAGTAGCCTCATGCGGCACTTTCATCTCAAGCACCATGATGGTGATGATGATGGCAATTACGCCATCACTGAATGCTTCCATCCTTCCTTTATGAAATTTTTGTTCCGGCATACATTGTTTTTTTTGATTTTTTATTGTGGTAAAAATTTTGAGTCAGCACATACGAAACTACTACCGATACAATTGCTGTAATGATGCCCCCGCCTATATCTTCGGGGAAATGCTGTGCCAGGTAAATACGGGAATAGGAAACCAACAATGCATACATTAATCCGATAAGTAGCCACCATTTTTTCTGAACAAGCATACAAAGTAATAAGTAAATGCAAAATGCAGTTGCTGCATGTCCTGATGGAAAACTTGAAACAGTATGTATCGTTACACCGGGAACTGTATGTATCAAAGAAGTGTCTTGTATAAATTTTATAGGCCGAAGTGTATCCGGCGCAATAATATATTTAAATAATTGAACGAAAATCGTACTTAGTAAAAATGTAGAAACAATCAGCAATAATGCGTCTTTTCTTTTTAATAAGAACCATGTAAAAAGAAAAAGCGCCAGCCAAATAAACCCGTCACCGAGGAAGGTAGTATAAAAAAATATGGTATCGGTAGTTTTACCCAAATCAGCATTCAATAGGAGAAAACTTTTTTCATTCCCCAATGCAAATGCAAAAATGAAAATAAGAAGTGCACAAACCAAAGAAATAATAATCCCCCATCTTAAATACCTGGTATTAATATTTTTCATCAGAAACTTTTTTTAAAATCACAGTTGTTGGTAATTCAAATAAATCACGATGGCGTGCAATTTCTATCAAAGGTAAATTTTTCAAAGCGGGTAAAAACTCCAATCGTGTAATAACTATTGCCTTCCCGGGTAATTGCAGCCATTGTTTCAATGTATCTGTATAATAAGTGCCTGGAATATTTTTATCCAGGTAAAAGCGGTACCCCGGGTTGAAAATTTGGTAGGCAAAAATATGATCATTCTTTTTGACTGTCTCAATTGTAGCTGCCACAGGGTTTTGCCGATATATAGCCGGGTATATATAGGCTATTCCAATAAAATTGAAAATACAAAATACCCAAAATATATAAGCAATTTGTAGTATGGCAAAAGTTTTCTTGTTGAAAAAAATAAATACAATTAAAAAGAGGGGCGCAATCAAAAGCATAAAAGCAACAGGCGCCAAAAATGCCAACGCACTTTCCTGCATCAGTACAAAATATCCTGCAATAGGAACTAAGATTGTAAACACAATTAAAAAATAATATGGAAATTTTTTAGGCATCCAGTCATTGTTTAATATGCCTGCAATATATTTTCCTATGATAATAGCCGCAAAAGGATAACAAGGCATAGCATAATTTGGAAGCCGTGTACTTGCAAATGAAAAAAAGACAAGAAATACCAGGACGATGATTCCTGAAAATTGCACGAGCGGATCAATAAAAATTGTTTTTCTTTTTTTTACAATTCCACCAATGAAAATGATAAATGGGAGTAACCCTATTAAAAAAAATACAATAGTAAGTCCAAAAAAACCTCCATGCCCTTCCTGCGGATCCGCAAAACGGTTGAGGTTGTTTTCAATAAAAAAACCTCTTGTCCATTCACCTTTTGTTGCATGATCCACTGCGATATACCAGGGTAATGCTATGAGTGAGAAAAGCAACAATGCTCCAATTAGATGATAGTTAAATATTTGCTTCCATTTTTTTGAAATGATTATCCAGATCAATAAGCATATTCCCGGTAAAGCGAGCGCTACCGGGCCTTTTGCAAGGCAAGCCAATGCAAGTGCAGCAGCTGCAATATACAATCTGCTGGCCTTTTTTTCTTCAATCCAACTATATCCATAGAACAATCCAAGCGTTATAAAAAATATCAAATACGGATCGGGAACAGCTAACCGGAATTCAAAAATGAAATGTGTGCTTGCTGCCAAAACCAATACTGAACAAAAAGCAATTAATGGAGAAAGAAATTTTTTGATAAAATAATAAGCAACGCACACAGTGAGCAATCCCATGATCACAGAAAAGAAACGTGCTGCGAATTCTGTGAAACCAAAAATGCTATACGAGAGCGCCATAAAAAAATAATGCAAAGGCGGTTTATCTGTACGCAATTCACCATTGAAAGTAGGTACAATCCAATTGTGATTTTGCAGCATTTCACGCGCACATTGTGCATTCTTCGCTTCATCTAAAATATAAATAGGCGAAGCGCCAAGATGAAAAAAAAGCAATATGGCCAAAAGCGCCAGTAAATACAAAAACCACGATTCCTTATATGTAACGGATGTATTCACAATTTTCAAAAATAATATTTTACTTCATGGGATTTTTATATTCCCAAATAATTCCAAATACAGATACTATAGCGGTGATTAAATAAAAGCAAAGGCTGATACTTACCGGCAATGGGCTGTTTTGTGTATGTAATAAAGTATTACTGCCCCATAAAAAAACCATTTCCCTCGCACCTAATCCGCCAATCGTAAATGGGAAAATAGCAACCACGGATGACAATAAAAAAATAAAAATAAACACGGATGATGTTGTATGAATGTTTAAAGCCTGCAATATAAAATATACACATACCACTTGCAATACCTGTACTACAAGCCCTAACCACAGCGTTGGCCAAAACCCGGGAAGAAAAGTGGGAAATATTTTTTTTACAATTAAAAAATAAACAGCAATACCCGGTATAATACAAGCCAACACGATGATAGACCAAAAATCAAAATGCCGCGTGATGGCGAAATAAACAGCTGCTAAAATGCCTAAACCCGCGATGCCACTGATCCTGTCGAGTAATACCGCTGCAGATAATAAACGAGTAGAAACTGCATAAGTTTTTTTAAGTAGTATTACTTTATAGGCATCGCCTCCAATCCCGCCGGGAAGGAATAAATTATAAAACATACCCAGCCAATAGAGTTGTATATTTTTTATTCCGGGAATGATGAGCGCCATATTTTGGAAATACATATTCAGCCGAAAGGCCGAAACGATTTTTGAAAAGATAAAAAAAATAGCTGCAGCTATTACCCATATCCAATTGGCTGCACGAATGATTACCAGGCATTTTTGCCAATCAATTTTCGTACTGATATACCAAAGGCATAAAAGGGTAATGGAGATTTTTAAAAAAAGCTTTAACCAGGATGGCCATTTTTTTTGCAACCGCATACAATAATCAGGGTAATTTTTCCAGCAAAGGTTTTTTTCCGGGTGAATTCGTGAAGGGTTCTTTTGACCATACATTCCTTACCTGGTAGGTTTTCTTGTCACCCGATTCAAAATACGTGCGCATACTTATTTCTGCAAGAATGCCAATCGTAATTAATTGAATGCCGCCCAATAAGAGCATCAAACCCAATATGAGTAAAGGCTTCCCCCAAATATCATGTCCCATTATTTTTAAAATCAATAAATAAGTATTGATTAAAATTCCTAAGAATAAAAGGATGAACCCGATTGTGCCAAAAAGATGCATGGGTTTTTGGCTGTACCGTCTGAAAAAAACCATAGTGATAAGATCACTCATTACACGGAAAGTGCGGCCAAGCCCATATTTTGATGTGCCATATTTTCTTGCATGATGTTTTACGTCTACTTGTACGATACGTGCGCCCTGCATACTTGCCAAGACCGGGATGAAACGGTGCAATTCTCCATACAATCCAAGGCCTTCTGCTATTTCCCTTTTAAAAACTTTTAAGGTACAACCATAATCCTGAATATACACTTTTGTCATATTGCGAATAATGGCATTGGCAATTTTGCTGGGAATTTTTCTTAAGAAAATTCCATCCTTTCGATTTTTCCGGTTGCCTGCAACAAGGTCCCAATCTTCATCTTTCAATTTTTGCAGCATTAAGGGAATATCCGAAGGGTCATTCTGCAGGTCGCCATCCATCAGCGCAATATATTTCCCTTTAGAATAATCAATACCAGCAGCCATTGCCGTACTTTGCCCATAATTTTTGCGTAGCTCTACCATCTCTACACGTTCATCCATATATTTTTTTATTTCACCTCGTGTATTATCCGTAGAACCATCATCTACCAAAATGATTTCATAATCAATATCCGGCAATGCCGCATGTATGGCTTCCAGTAATGGCCGAATATTTTCCTCTTCATTCATTACTGTTATCACAACAGATAATTCACGCATACGTTTTTATTTACAACAAATATATGGAATAGAAAAAGACTGCTTTATTAATCAATCTTAAAATGCCTGAACTTGAAATTCTTTTTTTAACTTTAAAAATATTTTATACTTTCATCGAAATTTCCAAAAGATGGATAACCTTACAGATTATCCATTTGTTTTTATAAGAAATTATCAATTCATCAAATCAAACACAGCAAATGCAAAATCAAGAGAAAGGCCTTTATATTTTGCCTTTAGACAAAGTTGGAATAAACGATATTGACAGGGTAGGAGGAAAAAATGCCTCACTCGGGGAAATGCTGCAAAACCTTTCCTCGCTTGGAATCCGTATCCCCAACGGGTTTGTGATAACTGTTGCAGCATATAAAAAATTCTGCGACTTCAATAACCTGGAAGACAAGATCAAAAAAATTATCAATGCCATTGATTACCAAAATATCGAGTCCCTGCGCCGCGGTGGTTTACAAGTAAGGCAATTGCTGAAGAATAGCCACTTCCCAAAAGACCTGAGTGAAATGATTATTGAAGCATACACTGAGTTATCCGGAAAATATGACCAGGAAACAACTGACGTTGCAGTCCGTTCTTCGGCAACTGCTGAAGATTTACCAGATGCAAGTTTTGCAGGCCAGCAGGAAACCTACTTGAATGTACGCGGCCCGGCATCTTTGATAGACTGCGTAAGAAATTGTTTTGCATCATTATTTACTGACCGTGCCATCAGTTATCGCCAAAGTTTTGGATATGACCATTTTAGTATTGGCTTAAGCGTGTGTGTTCAAAAAATGGTGCGAAGTGATTTGGGCGCATCCGGCGTGGCTTTCAGCATTGATACGGAAAGTGGTTTCAAAGATGCCGTGGTAATAAATGGATCTTATGGATTGGGTGAAATGATTGTTCAGGGTTCGGTTTCACCGGATGAATATATCGTGTATAAGCCATTATTAAAAGAAGGCTTTGCGGCGCTTATTGAAAAAAAGATGGGCGTAAAGGATAAGATGATGGTGTATAGTGATGCAGGAGACGAACGCGTAAAAATAATCCCGACAGAGAAAGGTTTTCAAAACCGGTTTTGCCTGAAAGATACAACAGCACTTGAATTGGCAAGATGGGTTGTAAAGATTGAAGAATATTATACCCGCATCAAAGATAAGTGGACACCAATGGATGTGGAGTGGGCCATTGATGGATTGAGTAAAGAATTATTTATTGTACAGGCAAGGCCGGAAACCATTCATTCGCAAAAAGAAGTCGGCGAAGTATCCGGTTATAGAATTGCGGATGAAAACCGTGCGGATAAGGTAATCCTGCATGGAATTTCTGTAGGGGATAAAATTGCTTCAGGAAAAGTCTGCATTTTATTTTCTTTGGATAAAAGGTTGATTGAAGGAAATGAATTCCAGGCCGGTGATGTGCTTGTTACGGATATGACCGACCCGGATTGGGAACCAATTATGAAAAAAGCTTCTGCCATAGTTACCAATAAAGGCGGTAGAACTTGCCATGCTGCAATTGTTGCCCGTGAACTGGGTGTACCGGCAATTGTAGGTTGCGGGAATGCTACAGAATTATTGCATGAACCTCAGGAGGTAACAGTAAGTTGTGCCGAAGGTGAAACAGGAATCGTGTACGATGGTAACATTGCTTTTGAAAAAGAAACATTCAATTTAAAAGATTTACCGGAAATAAAAACTCAATTGATGCTCAATGTGGCTTCGCCATCCATGAGTTTTCAATTTTCACATTTACCGAATAAAGGTGTAGGGCTTGCTCGCGAAGAATTTATTATCAACAATTATATCCAGGTACATCCTTTGGCAT
>CAYXHX010000088.1:0-9028 GCA_964464835.1 uncultured Chitinophagaceae bacterium
TTGCCCCGTATGTAAAACCACATTGTACAAAGAACCCGAAGAAGCTGTATGGCGTTGTGTGAATATTGATTGCCCGGCACAAGTAGTGGAACGAATTATACATTTTGGCAGCAGGGATGCAATGGATATTCGAGGCCTTGGCGATGCAATCGTTCGTAAATTTTTTGATGAAAGTTTATTACTTGAGATACCCGGGATTTATCATCTTGATTACGATCGTATTGGACAGATGGAAGGTTTTGGAAAAAAAAGTATGGACAATTTGCAGGCTTCCATTGAGAAAAGTAAAACGCAACCATTACACAGGCTCATCTATGGTTTAGGGATTCGTTTTGTGGGAGAAACTACGGCAAAAACATTGGCTAAATCTGTACAAAATATTTTTCAACTTGCAGAAAAAACGGAAGAACAATTATTGCAGTTGGAAGACGTTGGCGTGAAAGTAGCAGGCATGGTTTCCGCATTTTTTAAAAATGATGCAAATATGGATATGCTGAAACAATTAGAAAATGCGGGGGTACAGATACAACATCAAAAAATGGAAACTGCGGATACAGAAAATATTTTTGCTGAAAAAACATTCCTCTTTACTGGCACTATGGAAAAATTAAAAAGAGCAGAGGCCGAAGAAATGGTAGAGAAAAAAGGTGGAAAAATAGTGAGCGGCGTAAGCAGTAAATTAAATTTCCTGGTAGTTGGTGAAAATGCAGGCAGCAAATTGGAAAAAGCTAAAAGAATTCCTTCCATTCATATACTTAATGAAGATGAGTTTTTAAAAATGATAGAATAATATCACACTACCCGGAAAATTTAATGTTACCGGTGATTCTTATTGAAGAAAATTCTTAATCTTTTAATAGCCTCAGTTACCAGCCACCAAGATTATTTTGAAAAAAGATAAACGGCATACATTTCATATACTACGAATTGTGAATTTATTTTTCTTTCTGTAACCTTTTGCTTTTGGAATTTTTTTTAAGAGAAAAAAAAGAAAAATAGTTGGCAGTTTGCAAAAAATTTTATCCTACTAAATTTACTATTTCACTAATGGTCAATGCAACGATTACCATATTATAGCCAAATGAAATCAGGCTATGTACCAATGCCAGCCTGCGTATGCGATGAGAAGTGATTTGCACATCCGATACCTGGAATGTCATACCAAGCACAAAAGAAAAATAAGCAAAATCAATAAAATCAGGCTTGAAATCGTCCTGTGATTTTGGAAATGCTACACCATACATCAGAGAATCTTTTTTCGTAGGATGGTTGCCATAATACATATGCGTATAGCGGACCGTAAAAATGGTGTGCATTAAAAACCAGGAAAAAACCATACCCATAAAAGCAACAGGTACATCCCATTTTTTTTCAATAGCAATTTCAGAGCGCGTGGTAATGAGTAATATTACAGATATTAAACTGGCCACAACTGTAAAAAGTATGATGGAGAAAATTACAATCCGGCTTTCATCTTCAATGCTTGCATTTTTCCGAATCTCTGAAATGGGTGTTGTAAAAAAACTGATCCAGTGAAACACTAATAAAAGAAAACAAAAAGCATCCCATGCAATCAATAATTGAGTGAGTATTTTAAATTGAAAAGATGCAATGCTGAAAAAAAGAACAATGGCTAAAACAAGGCAAAACAATAATTTATAAATCGCATGAATCTTATTGAAAAAAAATCCGTGAATTTTCATACAGGAATATTTTTACAAAGTTATACGAAACCGAATTTTATTATAACCAAAAGTATTATTCTTTAGTCATGAATGATATATGCTTTCATTTCACTGATCAATGGCTCTCCTTTGGATGAATGGATAACTACAGAAAATGATTGAACCATTGCCTTCGAAAATGTCAACATGCGCTTATGGCCGATTGTTGTTCCTTTTATTTCTTTGATATTGCCATCTATTAATTTTAGGAAGATTGAAAAAGACTTTACCCGCTGCCCATTTCTTATTGGTTCCTGTAATTCAATACAGTTCAGCATTTCAGGCTTTGAAAAGGTATAAGTAAAACCTGAATCATTTCCAATTCCGGGTTTTATAAAAGTATTTTCATCATGATCACCCAACAAAGTATTTTTATAATCAATAGCATTCTCATTGAATGAAAACAATGCATGTTCCAATACATTTTTTGCAAAACTTTCATCCCGCAATTTTTTAAAGCCCATTAATGCAGCACTATCTTTTTCATTGATAAGGCCTCGTTCATCCGGTGGCACATTCAGTAAAAGGTTAGCGCCACGGCCTACAGATTTTAAATATAAATTTAATAATTCATTTGGTGTTTTTACAAGGCTGTCTTCATTGGCATGATAGAACCAACCCGGGCGAATGCTTACATCGCATTCCGCGGGGATCCAATTTTTCCCGAATACATTTCCCTGTTGTAAAGTATCTGTAGATGGTGCACCTTCACCACGTTTAAAACCTACAGTGTCCAAAAGGTTCCAATTGGTTTCACCTGCAAAGCCTTTTTCATTGCCCGCCCAACGTGCATCCGGGCCGATATCGCTGAAGATAATTGATTGCGGTGCAATGTTTCTGAGGGTTTGTTCGTATGCACGCCAATCATAATTTTGTTTTTTTCCATTAGGCCCTTCACCATTTGCGCCATCCCACCAAAATTCAAAAAACGGCCCA
The DNA here is from genome assembly GCA_964464835.1 of uncultured Chitinophagaceae bacterium. Classification (GTDB taxonomy): domain Bacteria; phylum Bacteroidota; class Bacteroidia; order Chitinophagales; family Chitinophagaceae; genus JAFDXJ01. The sequence goes on from CAYXHX010000088.1 coordinate 2,661, forward strand.
TAATTTTTAACTACTTCCCGCATCATATTTTTAAACACCACATTGTATGCAATTGTTCCATACGCTGGATGATTGCGGTCCCATGGAGATAAATATACACCCATTTTTAAACCATATTCTTTGCAGGCAGCGGATAAATCTTTTAATACATCGCCCTGCCCGTTTTGCCATTTGCTTTGCGCAACGGTATGCGTTGAATATTTACTTGGCCACAGGCAAAAACCATCGTGGTGCTTAGCAGTGATAATGATTCCTTTTGCGCCCGCTGCTTTTGCAATCCGGCACCATTGCCTGCAATCCAATGCGGACGGGTTAAAGCTCGATGCTGCTTCATTGCCTTCTCCCCATTCTTTTCCACTGAAAGTATTTGGCCCAAAATGAATGAAGAGATAGAATTCCATATCACTCCATGCTAACTGTTCTTTGGTAGGCAATGGCCCAACTGTTTTTTGCGCAATGGTTTGTACATAAAAGATACAAAAAATAAAAAGCGCAGGTAATTTCTTCATGGAATAAAAATAAACTTTTAAGTCAAATCATCAAACTTATCGTGATTCTGCATTTTAATTCGCTATTGATTCGGCCTTATTCCTTTTTGTATAATAATAATAAAGCGGCACGCCCAGTAATGTGAAACCTATACCGGCCATAGATTCTATTGGCATAGCTATTAACGTGTTGATAATTAAAACGAGTGAAAACAATATTAATATTATCGGCGAAAATGGATATGCAATTAATTTTGCAGTAATTTTTCCCTGCCTTTTCATTTTGATTAATCCCCATCCCAGTAAAATGAAAAACAAAAACTCTACAATGATGATGGTATTGGTAAGTATATCAAAAGTGCCGGATACAATCATCACGCAAGTCATGATGGCCGAATAAATGAGTGCATAATAAGGCGTCCGGAATGTGGGGTGTACAAAGGCAAATTTTTTAGGAAAGAATTTCTCCTGTGCCATCCTGAAATACAATCTCGGGTAAGTGATAATAAGGGAGTTAATTGTCCCGAATGTACTCACGGCAATCAATACTGCCAGAAAGAGCATGCCGGTATTGCCCATTATAGCCCGTGCAACTTCCACACCGGCAATGGCATTTTCATCAAGTGAAGCTAATGCTGGTATGGAGAGCACATGCATGAATGCATAATTGATTAAAAGATAAATGACTATAACAATAGCAATTCCGATGATGATAGACCGGGGAACATTTCTTTTGGGGTTTTTAATTTCACCGCTCATAAAGCCAATACAATACCAACCATCATACGCCCAGAAAGCGCTGACCATCGCAGTAATCATAGCGCTGAAAATATTTACACTCCCTGCTGAAATGCCTGGCTTCACTGATGTGTGAGCCACACCTGTATAAAAAATGCCCATCACAATCAATACGAGAATACCAATAATTTTGCATGCTGTAAAAACATTATTCAGAATGCCCCCTTTTTTAGCGCCAAGAATATTCACCCATGTAAGTATCAGGATGGATGAGATAGAAAGAATTTTTACACCGGAACTTGCAAAGGGATACATATAATTCCCGATAGAAATATCTTTCCATGCGTCAAGCGGGTTGGGTAAAGGAATAATGGAATTGACGGATTGTGCAAAAATATAGGCGATCGCTGCATTGCCGCCACTTCCAATAATAATGAAAGATGCCCAACCATAAAGAAATGAAAAAAAGTTTCCAAATGTGATGCGCAAGTATTCATAAATGCCGCCGGATTCTGTGGTCAGACTTGTATAACCTGCCATGGTGAACGCGCCAAACATCGTAATGATTCCGGCAAAAAGCCAGGCTAATAAAATATAGTTTTGATTCATGAGCAAATCGCTCATCGGGGCAATTTTTTTAAAAATACCGGAACCAATTAGTGTTCCGGAAACTAAGAAAATGGCGGTAAACAAGCCAATAGAACGAGTAAGCGGGATGCATGTTTTGTCCACATGTTCCAATTCCACTGCAGGGTTGTTTTGGTTTGGTTTACCCATGGTTAAATAAACTTTGAGGGATGAATTAATAAGTAATATTAATTCATTCAAATGATTTCATTCAGGAATTTATATAAATGCGTTGAGTGTGGTAGTAAGATTGAAATGAAAAATGTACAAGAGGAAAAGAAAATATTGAGTGGTTTTATTTGCCATGCTACTTGCTTTTGGATACGATCCTGATTTTGATAATATGGCAAATTGATTATGAAATTTCAAATACTTTTTGCAAGTTGCCTTTAGAAAGAGTATCGAAAAGTTTGGGGATAAGTTTGGCAAGCGTTTCTAATCTATTATCCAATGCATTAAGAACACAAACATGTAAAGGTAGTTTTGATGTATTCTGTTGAAATGGAAGATTCTTATCAACTGTAATAAAAAGTTCAAAGCCATTCTCCACCATAAGGTTGAGTAAATCTCCATTTTTTTTACCTAACCAATCTTTGTCTCGAACTGTCCAAACTTGATGAGTAGTGCCGAAATAATTTTTGAGTTTTCGAGGTAAGCTTTCGTCAAGCAAAATTTTCATGAAGCAATTTTTCGGTTGTCAATGTGTGTTTAGCCATTTTTAAAATGTCAACTGCTGCATCTTTTGAAACAGAAGGGAAGTCGTCCAGGAACTCTGCAAGGTCTTCACCGCCTTCGATATAGTCAAACAGGTTTTGAATAGGCACACGCGTTCCTTTAAATACAGGAGTCCCACTCATAACTTCAGGATCAATGCTAATTTGCCCATAATTCATAGTAAAATTTTTTGTGCAGTAAAGTTACAAAATTAATAAGTGAATGTAATTGTTTATTGGCGGTTAAATAGATTGCATACTTTAATTGACCGGTATTGATGCGATGATTTTTATGATGTAAAACAGAGCCTGGCACTGTATGAAGAAATGTAATTTACTCCATCATTGTTTTTCCATTCGCTTCAAAATCCTTTAATGTTTTGCTGTGAATATTTTTCCATTCGGTTAACCCATTTGCATTGCGCCCCATTACTATGGCCGCAGCTGTTGATGGGCTACTGAAAATAAAATCATCCGTAAATTCAAAGTGGCCTCCTTTATTAGCGAGTACGCCATCATCAATTAGTTTTTGCCTGTAAGCGATAAAGTTTGGCGTCATTGAAGGAACAATAGTGGCTGCCGCTTTTGAGTTTTTAAAAACAACAAAGCCGTCAGGTGTTGGCTCTCCTTGTCCATCGGCGCCACGAGCAGCTTTGATAAAAAATGTTTCTTGTTTTTGCTTAGGTTTAAACATTCGCTTCTCATCAAATACTTTATGGCCTAATGTGTTTACAAGCATTTTTATATATTCAATAAATTCTTCCATTTCTGCTCTATCTGATTCTGAGATGGATGATTGAGTTGGAACAATGGAGTTATCAACAGAATAGCGATTTGCAGATATTGCAATATCATGTAACCTGTTTTCCAAATATTTGATGTGCGCTTTATTCAGGTTTTCATCCTTGCTAATAAATATAATTGCTTCATTCCAAAAATCTTTTTGAGTCAGTTGCTGGTTTAACCGTTTTAAAATATTTTCAGCTTCACCAATATACACGCGGTCTCTTCCTTCATCATCTTTTCCAAAGAGCAAATAAACGCCTGTACTTGAAAGGTCATCCCTATCTGTACAGTCCTTAATTTTTATTCACGGAATTTTATATGCTTTTCCAGACCAATTGGAAAGTTCGCAACTTATGCGCCCGTTTGGATCGCCGTCTATTAAGAATATTTTTATTGTTTTGCTGAAATTCATTGTTGCAGATTTTTGGTTTGAAATTTTATACAAAAAGAAGAATGATAATTTTACAAACTTTTTATTTTAAATAGATCCGTTTTTGCACATGCAATTACATTGTTCTTGACAGTCTTTACCACCATTTTATTAATTCAATGAATCGCAAAATTTTATCTTCTTTGTCTTTTTTCATCTGCTCTAAACCTTCGTAAATTTCCTGTTTATTGAAATTTAATATAAACATTGACCTATTAAGCGAAACAATCTTTTCTTTTACAAGCTTATATTTAATTAACCTTCTAATTTTGAACTCTATTTCTGTCTCGTTGATAGCCTGCTCGATTTCAGATAAGCTGAAATACTTATTGGGCTTGTCTTTCAGAAATTCTAATATTTTTTTCTCCATTTGAAGTTGAATTATTATTCATTAAAATCTTTCTGATTTTTTTTAAAATCATTAATCTATTCCCAAATTACAGATAATTTGCAGCAATGAAAAATAATTTAGCTTAGGGATAGATTTTAAAAAATCAATCGTTCTCTTTCAAAAGAAAATTTGACATACTATCATATTATCTCTCTCACTTGTACGTAAGAACAATGGATACAACAGTTGCTTGTCTTACTTCCTTACACTTTCTGTCTTCCCCATGCTAATACTTTTACGCCTTCTGAATAATGTATCAAATTTGGTTTGTCGGTCAGATTAATATTGCCAAATTTATAGTCCAAATTTAATTTCTTTATTTCTATGTTTTTAATTTTCCATTCTTTATGATGAATATCGTAGTGATACAATTTATTGTCTTTGTTAAGATATAAACAATACCTTTCTGTTAGCCATTTATCTAACTTCGTTTTATTTTCTACTTCATTGTGAATTTCGAATTCTGTGTCAAGATGAAATTTCTTTTTAGTATTTGTTGAAGTGAATTTCCTGTCGGTCCTGTTGATGTTTGCTTTTTCGTATGGAAGTCCTGATAATAACTTTGCAATAAATACTGAAATTTCCTTTTCAGCTTCAATGTTTAAAAAGTAAACGCCTTGCTTGTTATTATTGTTTATATATGTTCTTAAATTTATTTCGGCGAAATCCGAAATAAAAGATATTGAAGGCAAAATCCTCGGCCTAATTTTTTGCATTGTAAAAGCAACCAGAGAAATATAGCACTTATTCTCAAACCTGTCAATGTGAAGGTTTTTAGGAACATATTTTCGTAAAGTGTCGTAAGGAACTGTCCAGTGAAGAAAAACTACTTTATTCCATTCTTGATAATAGCTCCACTGTCCAACAGGAAGAGCAAAAGGCCTGTGAGAAATATTGGAAATTATGTCGTCAATGTTTGTCATTAAAAAAGGTCTATTTGTATAGCCAGCAACCGATTGGTATTGCAGAGTGTAGTGAAATAGAATTCTGCTCCGCCGGAACTGTTGCCTGGCTTTTGCTAAAGATAAGTAATAAGAATCCCAATTGCTCTTTGTTAGTGAACTTTTTAGTCCCTTTTACTGTTTGAATCATGCTCATAATTACAATTTTTTTTTCGTAATTATGTCCGATTATTTAGGGGGTCGGAACATCGGGTTATTTATTTGTCTTATTGTGAATTTTGAAATTAGTGGAATGTCGCCCAAAATGGCGAATAGTGGTATGGTATTACTTTAGGCTGAATAATAACATCCCGATGCGCCCGAACCGATGCTTAAATAATGATTAGTTGCTGAAGTTTATTACTAATGTTAAAAAACGTTCCGCCACGATGGAACTGAAACTGAACAGAATTAATGCTGATGATGATGCCGCACCGCGTCAATCCCGCTTGCAGCAATACTTATTAGCGGCTGGCTTTTGCCCTTATTTGAATGTAGCTCTCATTTTGAAACTCTTTGAAATAAAATATCTCAAAAACAATTTTTGATACAATTATTTTTAGTTTCTCAATAATTGTTTCTTTTTTTCCTGTCAACTTCAATACGAGTTTTGATTGGTTGTCTTTAAATACAAAACCCAAATTGATAAATATTTTTATGTTGTCCTCATGAAGTGTCCATTTGTTGATGAGTGATTTTACATTTGGTAAGATAACTTTCAAAGTTTCATTGCGATAACTAAATTCCAATAGAAAATTATCTGTCTTTTTTAAAATAAGTTTGAAACCTTTTATCTTCTTTTCTACTAAATCCAAGAGAATGTTATTAAAAATGTTTTCATTTTCAGATGAAGCTTTGTTCAGCGAACCTTGATTTAATTTTTCCAATGTTTCTTTATGTCCTTGCAAATCTTTGTTCAAATATTCTTTCAAGTCATCTGAATTTACATTTTCAAGTCTTCTCTCCAGCACAGTTATCCATCTTTGTTTCTGACTTTTTTCATCATAAAATATGTCGTCAATATTTTGCCAGGTTTGTAGTCGTCCGTTAAGTTGGTAAAGTGCTCGTTGATGAAAATGAGCAAATTGATATTCTTCGTCTTTTAAGCAATCGTCAATTAATTTAAGCAGTCTGCTTTTTTCTTCTTCATAATAAGCGATTAGAATTTTTAGTTTGTCTTCCAAATTTTGAAGTTAAGCTTGCTGCCAATGGTTTGGGTATTGCCACAGTGGGGGATTTTTAGCACAAATGTCC
>CAYXHX010000089.1:0-526 GCA_964464835.1 uncultured Chitinophagaceae bacterium
GTGGCGTGGAAGAGTGGCAAAAGAAATTATTCAGGTAAGAAGTATATTATATCCTTGGGGCATACGGGTTGTCCGCACCATAACCATGCATCGGGGTAGTACCGGTTTTGAATACCGCGTAGATAGTGGTTGGCGAGCAGATAGTGATGGTGTATATGATTTTAAAACGCAAGCTGAACCTACAAGTGGCTATGCATTTCACCCGGGATTAGTGAAAGGTGTTTTTGATGTAAAAAATATAGTGGAAAATGACCTTGCACCACTTGAAACTACATGGTTTAAAAATTATGGCGTTTATATTGATAATAATACCGGCCTTCCCATCTCAGTAGGCGCGGGAGTAAACCTGAATGTAGAACTCGTCCCGGTTTATTTTGATGCGGATGTTTTCATTACAGATATTGATGGCACAGCAAAAGACGGAAACGGCGTACCGAAGGGAAATTATGTTCCTTCCAAAAAAATGATTGGTTATTTACAAGTGGCTCCAAAAGGGGTAATCATTTCACCGGAAATATTCAGGAAT
>CAYXHX010000089.1:536-8903 GCA_964464835.1 uncultured Chitinophagaceae bacterium
ACAAAACGGCCTCGGAGGGCCTGTTGACTGCACTGTAAATATTCATGGCAGTGGGCAAAAAATGCGCGTGAGCCGCGTGGAAGTAAACCATAGTTTGAATGCTGCCAATGAAATTGTTTTTGTTACAGCAACCAAAGGTTTACCTGTTTTACCTAAAGACGGCAGTTGGAGCCTCGCAAAACATCAAAAAAGTAGTAAAGAAGTAACTCCTGTAACAGAAACAGCTATTTCATTAATACGGCAGGGCTTATTGGTAAATGGCAATGTACCGGATCAATCACATTCCAAAGAAATCACTGCAATTAGTGAATTATTTAAAAATCCTGAAGACAGGGAAACTCAATTTGCATTTTTGCAAAATACTGATACTCAAAAAATTCTTTTCCAAGAAATTCTTTAAAAGTAAATTTATCTCCACACTTTCCGTTATAAATATTACCTTCTTTCATTTCACTTGCGATTCTTTTTATTAATTCGTTATAGACATCGCTTTTTAGATCTTCATCTTTATTTTTTAAGACATTTTTATTGCACAGCACAATGCCCGATCTTGGGGATGCTTACAAATTACTCAACAGTAAAGGCATATTCCCCAATCTCGATGGCCTGGAAAAAATTGATCTGGATGCAGCACAATGTGCCACCAAAATTATTGAAGAAGGCTACCAAATGGTGGACAAATTTGCCACCAATGCATTGAAAATGCTGGAACAACAATTTCAGAATTTCTCCTTTACATTCATTGATAAACCTGGAATTTTAAAAGTGTATATCGAATACGCAGCAACAGATAAAGAGGGCAATACAGAAAGCCCGGGAATTTTAAATGTTGACATCAATAGCCAGGTAAATAAATGGGTGAATAAGTTGAATGATGTGACCATGGTAGTGGACCTTGTAGGTATGAAAAGATTGTTTTTAATTACCGGCAAATTTGATACAGCCAAAGGAGAAGCGCCGGAATTTAAAGGGCCAAAACTTGTACCGGGGAAAGACCTGAAACCAATCATTGATATTCTCGAAATTCTTGAAATGATTGGCTCGGATGCGGACTATGTAGATATTGTAAAAAAAGGATTGGAAATTGCCATGAGCAATAGCCCTAATAATTGGGAATATAAATTCCAGGCCGATAAAGAAATTCCTGTTTTACAATTTCCGCCTGCTTACCTCGATGGCCCCACTACGCCACTTCGCCTGAAAGCAAATATGAAGTTGGGTGTATATTTCAACTTAGGCATGGAAGTACCGCCAGCAGGCTTACCTGCACTAAGTGCTGGTGCTTTTATAGAATTTGGCGCCGAATTGCATGTGATGTGTGTAAGCCTTGCAGCCGCTACAATTTATGCGGTTGGGCTAGTGAATTTAAAAATTTCTGCAGATACAATTAAAGGCCCGGGTTTATATTTAAAACTTGGCTTTGGTGTAGAATTAATGGTAGGTATTCCTGTGGTTGGAAATGTGAGTGTGTATTATGGTGTAGGCATAGAAATGTCGTTGGATACCACTCAAATTACTGTGGCTGCATTTATTGTATTCAGGGGCCGCGCCGAAATATTCGGAGGAATCGTTACCATTCAAATACAAATTGAAGCAAGCGGAAAAGTACATAAAGAACTTGGTTCCGGCCGTACAGATTGTATCGCACAGGTTTCTTTCCGCATAGATATCAGTATTGTATTTGTCATCAATATTCATGAAACAGAAACCTGGCAGGAAACCAGGCAGATTGCATAAACTAAACATATTTTTAAAAGAAATTACTATGACACCAAAAATAAGTCTGATGGCTTTCCCTCAAAAGCAGGTAGGGAATAGTTTGTTTATAAATGTTTTATCCATCATCAGGAATTATAATCCGCTTACAACAACAGACCTTAACCCTGCATGGGTGAATGCAACGCTGCGATTACAAGCAATTGTGATTGATGCACTGGATGATTATCCACGGCTTGATCTTCCATCTGCAAAATATGATTTACCTGCAGCAGGAATTCCGGCAAGTGCAATCAATATTTTCAAAAGCCTTGAAAATAGATTTACAATAACCAAAACTGCCAATGATGCAAGCGCCCGGACTGACATGAAAGATTTTAAAGTATTAAAAAAATATTTACCTGCATCATATCGCGAAGCATTCAATTTTATATCGCCCAAAAATAAAGCCATTACAGTAACAGGTGATGAATATCATTGTGCTATTAAAGACAATCCGGAACCTGATCCAAATTTTGGTTCAACAATTTCTGAAGAAACAAGTTGGGGAAAAATATTTGCATTTTGCCTGCGGCATAAAGAGTTGGCAAAAAAATGTGGCTTCATTCATGAGTTGCTTGAAATAAAATTGGCTGATGACACTTTTAAAAATGGTGGTTGGATCTACATAGACATTCACCCGGATTGCAGCTATTTCCCGAAAGTTTCTGCAGATCCGAATTTTGTAAAAAGATATGCTGCTCGCATTCCAAAACTCGATTTGAAAAAAAACAGGGATCTTTTTACAGCAGTTGCATTCCCGGTTTTGCTCAATGCCAATCCACCCGGCGCCGACGACCCGGTTGCACCATCCACAGCGATACTTGATCAAATGTTTACTGAGTCTGCGATGTATGATGATGGATTTTCTAAAATCGTTCATCATTATCAACCGGTAAGCAACCATTTGTTAAATGAAGAGCAGGATGATGAATCACCCGTAACAAGTGATATCGGAATCCGGCTTGGCTGGGATGATGAGCAATTGGCAGAATGGCATTCAAGGCAGATGATTGAAGACCCCGGAACCGGCCATAGAGCGGATGCACCATTAGGTGTTTTTCAATATAGAGTTGATGTTCGTGAAAAAGTGCAGGAAGGAAATCCTGTAAATAAATGGATTTCACTAAGCAGGGTACGTTATGATAAAGATGTTTTTCTCGATGATGAAAAAATCGGTTCAAAAAATGATGAACTGGAATTGGGTATAGATGTATATCCAGCAAAACCTGACCAGGGCGCAGGTACAAATTTTTGGCTACCGGCTTATTTCACGCAATGGATTGGCAAAAGCCTTGCATTGCAGGATGAAGACGCCATTGCAATTTTTCATAAAGATGAAATTGATAAAAATCATTTAGGGCTTTCAAATAGTTATGATCCACCAGGCGAGCAACCATTTAAAGCCACAAAAAATACTTTTTATAAAGCAGCAGGTTTGGAAAATATTCAATTACTGTATGGCCATGAATATGAATTTAGGATACGCATGTCCGATATTACCGGTGGCGGCCCAACTGTAGAGATGGAACCACAATATGATGCACCTGCGCCAATCACTGATTGTCTTTTTAAAAGGCATGTCATTCCACAACAGGTACATTTTATTACTCCTATACCTACGGTAGATACGGAAATGTTTACTGGAAATAAACTCAGTTTGAAACGGCCAATACTGGGTTATCCTTCCGTTTTATTTACAGGTATTTATCCTGATGGCGTACAAAAATTAATTGCAGATGCCGATACAATTATCGCCGGCAATTTAAAACGTGGCGTTGGATTATCCGATCCCGATGTTGATTCTGTAGAAATAATTGTGGAAGTAAAAAACCTTGCTTTAGACACCACAGTACGTAAATTAAATGCAAAGGATAATTTCGCATTTTTATATACTACCCGCCGGGCATTCGATGCATCCCTTGAAAGTAAATTGGGTGGACGCACCAGTGATTGTGTTTACAGGCGCTTCACAATTAGATGACCTCGGCCTGAACACTTCGGGAAATAATGATATTCATCAAAGAACGGATTTGGTTTTACCTACTGCAAGAGATATTCGTATCACTATTCGTGCAATTACCAAAACTAAAAAGGATTATTATGGCGGCATTGATGCAAATGGTTTAAACAGGGTGGAATTAAAAGGCGCTTCATTAACTTTCCTGGCCAGAAAGGCCGCAAAATCTGAAAAGAATTTCTTTAAGCCAACAGGTGAAAACATGATCCGTGGCATTTATATGCAACCTGAAGAAGACTTTAAAATTACAGCGGACTTTAATCAATTGATTGTTGAAAATCTTGCAGGTTCCTATGAACCACCCACTTTGATGAATAGGCTAACAGCCGCTGTGGGCGCAGATTCCAAAGGGATGTCATTACTTGGTAAGCAAGGGCAGCGTTGGCAGTTTGGAGTGAGCCGTTTCATTAGAAATACCGCTTCACCGGATAATACAAGCACCACTTTCGCTACCAAAAATGATTTGCTTAATCATTGGATAGTACCGTTGACTTTACTCGTAAACCGCGATTGGAGTTGGGATGGAATATCACCTACAAGTATCTCTGTTTTCAGGAGGAAAATATTTCTGCGGGACGCTATGAAAGAAATGAATATTACGGATCGTGAATCCTTTCTTGAAGATAATTCTACTGAAGATATATTTTCCGACAACGCAATTATTGCAGCAACAAAAGAAGAATTGGTGGGCGATATTTCATTCAAAAAAGCCATCAATTTAACTGCATTGATCAATGCAGACCGCACGCAAACGTATGCATGTTTTATTGATGCCATTGAACCAAAACAAGATGACCCTGCTAAATTCCCGGACGAAATATTTGTTGCGTACCGGCTTGAAATAAATTTTAAAACCGAAAGCGGGCCATCCCTGAAAAAAGATAAAGATCTCAATCTCTATTTACATTTACCCATTACAATACCACCGGCTGAAAAACCGAAAATTGTAAGTGCAGGTATTTCCATGAGCCCCTATGTGCGAGATGAAAATTATGCCAATACGGAAACCAGGAAAAAATATTTGTGGGTAGAATTTGCAGAGCCACTTAAAAATACAGATGACACGTATTTTGCAAGGATGCTTGTGTATGCACCCGATGTGTTACTGGCACAATGGGAATTCGATTTATTTATTGCAAAAAAAGAACCCATTTTACCACTTGATCCCGAATATATCCGCATCATCAGCCCGGCTACAAGTGACGACAGGGCGGGTCTATTTGCCATGCAGGAAATGATACCGGCAACCGATAGTAAAGTGCATTACATTTTACCGATACCACCCGGCATGCATGCAGATGCTTTAGAAATGTTTGGCTTATTTACGTATGAATTCCGTGTAGGGCACCGCCACAATTATATTGTGTACCAAACAGGAATGAAAAATTCATCAGTGTAACTGCACCGTATGCACAAACTGTTTTTGACGGAAGAAATGTTACAAGCAAACCACCACGCACGGAAATTTGGGCACTGCTCTATGCACAAGTAAGAATGGCCGATGATAGTGATATGCGCAATATTTTATTGTCGGATAAAAAAATGATTGTTCAACACAATCCTAAAGAAACAGGCTTTATTAATTCTGATGCAACACCTCAAGGTATGACAGGATGGATGAACCAGGAAGTAGAATATTTACTAAATCAATTGGGGTTGCCCGAAGATAGCCCGCTGAGTGTATTATGCGTGGAAATGATGCCCGGCTATGAAAACTTTTTTGTAACTGAAAACAATCGAAGCCAATACAACCAAATTTATGCAGCTGATAATTTGCATGGATCAGATCCATTGAGCAAAAATATAAAGGAAAAAAATGCTGCCGGTTTCCAGGCTAATTTTAAAAATTATATGGGGAATGTACATGAAGGAATGCAGGAAATGCAAAACAAAATACATGCTGAATATATGAGAAGGTATTCAACAGAAAATAATGAGCAATCCATGTATAGCAGTGATATGTATGAAGGCACAAGGCCGTTAACGACAGATCTTGGTTTTCATAGAATTTTACGCACTTCCACCTTAAAAGAAGTGCCGGAAGTTTGTTGTACGGAATAAACAATTGTATAGTTGTCATCAAATATTCAAATGCAAGGAATGATAAAAATTCTTTGCATTTTTTTCTGTCCACAACAGAAATCAATTTTAATTTTAAATCAGCTATCACTCAAGTTAAGAAGGGTATCATTCTAGTTGAAAAATAAGTTGTTGGGCGCTACCGGAAGTAATATTTGAAAAAAATTTAAAAAGCAACCTTTTATAAAAACAAATCTTTATACAATTTTGCACCGGGAACAACGGCATATTTTTCTAAGTCTGTTATGCCTTCCTGTGCAAGTACTTCTTCATCAATAAATGTGTTGCCTGAACAATCTTTTGAATTTTTTTCCAGAATAAAGTAAGCAGCATCTGCAAGTATGTGAGGAGTGCGGCTCATATCTGCCAATGTTTTTCCACCCAATAAATTTCGTACGGCTGCCGTATCAATTGTTGTGCGTGGCCACAACGCATTTGATGCAATCGGAAAATTTTTAAATTCTTCTGCCCAACCAAGCGCCATCATACTCATATTGTATTTGCTCATGGTATAGGCAACATGATTCCCGAGCCATTGTGGTTGCAAATTAATTGGCGGTGAAAGCGTAAGTATATGTGGGTTCTGCCCTTTTTTCAAAAATGGAATACAATGTTTGGTTACTAAAAAAGTACCCCGAACATTCACAGAAAACATCAGGTCAAAACGTTTTGCTTCCGTATTTTCAGTGCCGGTGAGTTGAATGGCAGAAGCATTATTAATTAATCCATCAATACCACCAAAAGTTTCAATGGTTTTAGCAATGGCATTTTTTATTTGCGCTTCATCGCGGATATCCACTTGCACGGCAAGCGCTTTTCCACCTGCATCTTCAATGTCTTTTGCTGCAGAAAAAATGGTGCCGCCGAGCTTTGCATTTTCTTCGATACTTTTTGCTGCAACTACGATGTTGGCGCCCGATGCAGCAAGCTTCAAAGCAATGGCTTTACCTATACCGCGGCTTGCACCGGTAATGAAGTAAGTTTTGTTATTAAAATCCATTATTTTTTATAAATTTTTTCATGCTTTCTCCAAAAATCCCTTTACAAGTTTGGCAGTTTTTGCACAAGCTTTATCCAAATCTTTATTAATAATTGTTTTATCAAAATGGCTTTGAAAAGACAATTCATAGTTTGCCTTTTCTAACCGGGTTTCTACATTTTCCAGTGTTTCCGTACCACGGTGAATCAGCCGTTTTTTTAATTCTTCCAATGATGGAGGCGCAATAAAAACATACAAGGCATTGGTAGCAAAAATTTCTCTTACTTTCATAGCGCCTTTTACATCAATGTCAAGTATGGGAATTTTTCCGGCATTCCAAATGCGTTCCAGGTCTGCATGTAAAGTGCCATAATATTTTCCCGGGTACACCATTTCCCATTCGAGAAATGCTCCATTTTCAATTTTTTGTAAAAAATCCGGAAGCTCTAAAAAATAATAATCTTTACCATTTATTTCCGAACCTCTTTGAGGGCGCGTGGTTGCGGAAACAGAAAAATCCAATATGGGAAAATGTTCCAGTAAATATTTTGTAATGGAAGATTTCCCGGCTCCCGAAGGTGCGGTGATGGTTATTAATTTTTTTACTATTGCCATCTTGAAAGTTTTAGCTGCAATGTATATAACAAATGACGAATAAAAAATCGTTTTCGCAATTCATTCTTTCCATACTACTTTTTCTTTTAGGGAAATATTTCTTTTGGAAGGTTGAAATGAGCTATCTGAATACCCTAAAAAAATAAGGCCCATCGGCGATTCATTTTCTGCAAGTTGGAGATATTTTTTGAATACGTCGTGATACAATGGAAAAGTGGTACTCCAAAATGACGCAATACCATGTGCCGTTGCGCCTAATAAAATATGCTCCATAGCCGCAGCTACAGCAGCGTGCTCTTCCTGTTCGGGGATTTTCGGGTTTGAGCCTTTGTGCATATATGTTACTATTACGTGGGAAACCTGCAAATGCCAGGTTTTCATTTTTTCATACTTCGATGGGTTGAATTTTTCACCATGCTGATATTTTTTATACATATCAGAAAAATCATGTGAGAATTTTTCCAATGATTTGCCGGAAAAAATGATAAACCGCCAGGGTTCCGTATGGCCATGCGTAGGCGCCAAATCAGCGAGTGCAAGCATCTCTTCGATATTTGAATCATTTATTTTTTTTCCATTCATTTGTGCAGGTTTAATACTCCTGCGATGATGAATAATGTATTGTAATTGTTGAAATGCAGTCATTTTTTTACTTTGATACTATGCGTTGGAAGATAGGAAGTATTTTGAAAAAAGATTGTAGAATATTACAATTGAAAAGATGAAACGGGAAATTTTCTGCCATTGCATGCCGACTGGCCAATAAAATTGTAATTAAAAAAAACTGGAACAATGCCTTCCAAAAAGCCTGTAAAATTCCAATAAATTTTTCAAATAATACCAAATTGATTTAATAAATAATCCGATATTTTCCGGTATAATGCCGAAACAACAGCCGTTTAGTCCAATGCAATTGGAC
>CAYXHX010000090.1:0-8753 GCA_964464835.1 uncultured Chitinophagaceae bacterium
ATGGAACTGTCCAGCATATCCATGCTGCGTTCAAAAGCCTGTGCATTGTCAGGCGTCATAATTAAGTTTCCTTTCATATTGCTGAGTGAGTATTTTATACCGCTTAACATGCCGCCCAATCCGTCGTGCAGGTCTTTGGCAAGCCTGGTACGTTCCTGCTCCTCTCCTTTCAGCACTGCTTCGGTGGCGGTAAGTTGTTTTTCCGTTTCCAGTTCATCAATTTTTGCCTGCTGTAGTTTTTGTTTGTTATTATAATTGCGGTAAGCAAGCAGAGAAATTAAGAGTACTGCAACAGACCCGGCTATTAAAAAATAATTGAGGGTAGATTTTTGTTTCAGTTGTGCTTGTTGCAATTTTATTTGGGCTTCTTTCTTATCCGTTTCATACTTAGTTTCATATTCGGTAGATAACTCCAGCAAATTATCGGCATTAATACTGTCTCGTAGCGCATCTTCTTTTTCTTCGTATTGATGTGCTGCAGAAAAATCCTGGCTGGCATAAGAAATATCGGCCAGCAGATTGTACAATTTCAAGGTTTGCTTTCTAATATCACTTTTCAAAGAAATAGAAAGTGCTGAATCTGCATACTGCCTCGCCAAAGGATAATTCTTCTTTTCAAAATGATACATGCCTATCCCTTTTAAAGCAATAACCTCCGATTCTTTCAAATCCATTTCTTTGGCAATTAAATTGGCTTTGTCCAAATTCTTTTTGGATTCTTCTAATCGGCCAAACCTTCTGTGAATATCGCCCAGGTTTAGCAGCACAGCAGATTCTGTGTACTGGTCACCAATACGCTGGCTTATTTGCAATGCCTCTTTAAAATACATTTCAGCAGAATCCAGTTTTTTAAGAGAGGTATAAACAATTCCAAGATTACTTAAACAATAAGATTGACTCAAAGGGTCGTTCACTTCTTTATCAAAAATTTCAAGTCCCTTTTTTCCATATTCAATTGCTTTTTGATATTCAGGAATATCAGTATAGATATTTTGAAGGTTGCTGTATGCAATACCCAGCATTCGCTTGTTTCCCAACTTATCCAAAATAGGTAAGGCCTGCATGTAATAGTAAATTGCCGAATCTTCTTTTGAAATCAGATGAAAAGAATTGGCTGTATTGAAAGAAGCTTTCGCAATAGCAAGTTCATCTTTCATTTGGTTTGCCAGTTCCAAAGCTTTTTTGTTTAGAAGCAGCGATGAATCAAAGCTCCCCTGCATATTAAGTACCGCTGTATAATAAGAAGCGAACTTTATTTCACCGGGTTTATATTTTATTTCCCGGCTAAGCTGTAATGATTTCCAATAATATTGCTTGGATGTTTCCGGGGCAAATCGTTCATATTGTTCCCCAATATTGAGCAGGAGCATCACTTTATTGGTATCTTCTTTTGCGGTTTTTAATACCAGCAACATGCTATCAATTGCCCTATTCTCCTGGGCATGGCTGCAATAATAGCTTGAAACAATAAAGAATAGTAACAAAATTTTTCTCATTCTCTAAAATACATTTTTCCAACTACTGCAAATAAAAATGATTAATGATTGTTGCCCACTCATCTTTTTTAATGATTTTTTCTACTACTGATAAAAAATCATCTTTTTTAATGATTGCCGCTGCCTGTGCAGCTCTCTACTTTTACATCGTAATAATTTTTAAAAATAATTTGAATCTATTTGTATGAAATCAAACTACAGTCTTTTTAGAATACTAAGTGGCATTGCATTCACTATTCTACTGTTTACTTTTTATTCCTGTAAAAAAGAAAGTGTTAAGCCAGTTGATAATACACCACCAAAGGATACTACCCTTAAAGTAACATCATTGTCTAATACAACCCTGCATTATGGCGATACCCTTACCATTAACGGGAATAATTTTTCTACAACAACTACAAATAATTCCGTTACAATTAATGGCATATCAGCTACCGTGCAATCAGCCACTGCTACTGTGCTAAAAGTAATTGTACCTGCAGTTGGAGCCACCAATGGAGAATTGAAAGTAAAAACAGGTAACCAAACTGCAACCGGCGGCAATATTGCTTATGTACCCGATGTATTTGTAGCCGGCTCACAAAATAATGGCGCTTATGCAATAGCCACTTATTGGAAAAATAACAATGCTGTTACCATTAGCACACAAGAGTCTTCCTTGACTTCAGTATTTATTGATGGCAGCGATGTTTATGTGGCGGGGAGCGAAATGTCCAATAATTTACTATTAGCGACCTATTGGAAAAACGGAACGAAGACTACTCTTGGAACAGGTGTATCTGCTGCTAATACCATTTTTGTAAACGGTAGTGATGTACATGTTGGCGGTTGGGAAATTGTGAATGGTTTTGATCTTCCAAGATATTGGAAAAACGGGGCAGGAACAACCATATCTGTTTTGGATCCAATCATAGCACAAACCGTAACCGGCAATGGCTCATGCAATGGCGTTTATGTAAATACCAACAATGTATATGCTGTGGGAAGCTATCGCAACTCACAGGGAAGATTTTCACCCTGGATAAGTACAAACGGCGCAGTACCGGCAAATACTATTCCCAATAATGATAAACATTGTTTTGCCAATGCTGTATTTGTAAATGGAACCGATACGTTTGTGGTAGGGAACCAAAACAATACTACATCCGGATTGGCAATGGCTACTATTTGGAAAAACGGAATTGCCACAACACTCACTACAGGTGATGGTTCGGTGGGTGTTGCTACATCTGTTTTCGTTGTGGGAAGCGATGTATATGTGGCAGGGTATGAACAGGAAGATTATGCTCATGGTGGGACTTCTTATGCTAAATACTGGAAAAACGGAGTAGCGGTAAAATTATCAACGACATCTTCGGCTGCTACTGGTATCACTGTTTTTGGAAATGATGTTTATGTATCGGGATGGGAAAGCAACGGAACCAATAATGTGGCTAAATACTGGAAAAACGGCGTGGCTGTTAATTTAGGAAATTCAGGATTTAATTCCACATCCAATGCTATTGTCGTGCGATAATTAAAATTTTATGGTCATGGTATTAAGCTATTGGCTATGAATTTCATACTAAAAAATAACGCATTATTCCTAATTCATATCACAATGACAAAATACAATTCCATCTTATTTATTGCTTTGCTGTTTGCAGCAAATGCAATGGCTCAGCAAAAAAATCCTACTTCCAACAAAGAAATCCAGGATAAAATTAAACAAGCGCAGCAACAATTAGACAAACTCACCCCCGAACAAAAAAAGATGATGGAGCAGATGGGAATGTCCACCACAGTTCCTTCCATGCCAAATGGATTTTCGGATGCCGATGTAAAAGCAGCAGTAACAGGCGGCAGTGCGTTTGGCGTTCCTTCTAAGAATAATACATTAATTGCTGCCATCCCCAAAATAACACTCACCGCTGCCTCAATGCCGGAATACATAAAATCGCTAAATGACTATATTGATAAGAGCATTTCAGGCCCGGCGAAGCAGGCAGGTCAGAATATTTATACCGATTATAAAAACAATAAATTTTCTACTGAAGCCATTGGCAACGCTGCTTTAGGAATTTGGACAACAGGACAACTGGAATTAGCTGTGGTGGTAATGGCAAAAGCTTGTACAGACAATGTAACAGATGCAGACTTGCTGAGCAACTTTGCCGCCATGCTAAGTATGAGTGGTGCACCGCACAAGGCTATTCCGATTCTGGAATATCTGAATAAACAATATCCCGACAATACAACTATTCTTAACAACCTGGGACAGGCATGGTTTTACTTAGGTGAAACTGATAAAGCAAATGCGCAATTAGACAAAGTGGTAAGGGCCTTTGCTTATCATCCGCAGGCAAACTATACCCAATGTCTCATCCAACAAAGCAAAGGCAATACAGCAAAAGCTGTTGAGAAGATGAAAAATTCGCTTGCCTATAGTTTTTCGCTTGATAAAATAAATATGCTGCGTAAGCTGGGATATAAAGTAAAAGGAAGTGATATGCGGATTCCTTTTAATCCCGACCCCAATCCTTTGGGCTTGCAAAATTTTGTGCGGCCTGATGTACCCAACTCTTATGAAGACGAATTAAGACTTTCTGCCGATTGGGATGCATTTCAAAAACAGGTAAATGATAAAAGCATGTCATTGGCAAAAGACCTGATTCCTTATCAGCAGGCGGCTGCAAAAAATGCGGAACAGGCTTATAAAAAGTTTAATAATAAAACGGCACAAGAAATCAGTACAATGAAATCAGGTTCGGTTTCGGCAGAAAATATTTACAGAACAGTGGCTGAAAAAAACCTGGAAGGAATGAATAAAGATGGAGGAACGGGTTTCCGCCTTAAAAAAGCAAAGGCTACCATTGATTCATTAAGAAAAGATTTTACAGCAAAAGACCTGCTTCAACGAAAAAAAATTGAAAAAGAAAATAGCATTATCGCCGACAAAGAAACTGAACTGGCAAAAAAAGGTGAAAATATAGGGTTTGATAATTGCAAGGTTCAGCAGGCGTACAGCGAATGGGTATATGCAACATACAATAAGCCGTTGGAGGAAGCCTATAAAAATTACCTGCACCAATTAAGATTGAAAATAAGCGAAGAATTATACTGGAAACAATTTACTCAGGACGATGCAGCCTTTGAAGCAACAAAAATAGCTGCTAAAAAAGAATGGCTGTCGGCATTGGGCGACACCAGGTACTTGTCAACAAAAAAATACGGCGATTGCACACCGCAGCAGAAAAAAGAAAGCCGGTATAAACTTGCAGATTTTGATGAAATGCATTGCAGTTATTCAAGCACACTTGATTTCGGCGTATTTAAACAAACCTTTGAATGTGGTAATTCACAAATAATATTTGATGCCGGAAAACTCAGTGGTGATTTCAAATTTTATATGGATAATAATGGAAACTCCCGTTTGGTGAAAGGCACATTAGAAGCAACTGTTATCAATGCCGGCGGCTCCATTAAAAAAGGCCCAATTCAAATTGGCGCTAATGTAAAAGCAGGTATGGGCGTGGAGTTTACCAGCTGTGGTGTGGAGGATGTGTATGTAACCGGAAAAGCGTCAGTAGAGGTAAAATCAAATTTCATAGACAGATTCGACGAACACATCAAAGAAGCTAATGGAGGGGATAAAAACCAACCCGGCATGGGTGATGCACAGCTCAGTGATAAAGGAATTGAAGTAGGTGTGGATGGAAGAGTGAGTTTGATATCAGGACCCAGCATGACTAATGTTTTTGTAAATACACCCAATTAAATTTTCGGCAATGAAAAAAATCATTCTCTTACACATAAGCATTGCGCTTCTACTGACACAACAAGTATTGGCACAGGATTGCAAATTGTCAAAAGACCTGGAAGAAATTCCCGGCAAATTTATTGATGCCGCACATAATGAATGGCCTCAGCAAAAAGCACACTGGTTAGATAACTTGGGAACGGCTGCCAATAAAGCCACCGCCAATACTGTGCTTACAAAAATTGAAACCCTGGAAAAACAAAGCCGGAACAATTATTCACTTAAAGGCTGTGTACTCAAAACAAGTTTTTCGGGAAATTCAAAGGCTACCATAGCAGGCAAGTATGCATTGGCAAACTATGACCTTAACATGGCCTGCTATGAATATATATGCGTTAAAAACAAGCTGATGGTCAACAGTGAATATGAAAACGTTTTCAGGGCATACGTTAACCGTTATACGGGAATTGAAAGCGCTTACAGCTTTGAAGATGATAATTATGTTTTTGAAACACCGATGAAATATAACGGCCGGTTTATTGCCTTGCACGATTTTATAAAATTGGACGACTCAAAATTTGTAAATAATGGCAAAGGGTATTTTCAGGATGTGCCGGAGTCTTCGGTAAAACAGGGCAACCGCAGCACCTACATGACCAGGCATTGGTACGTCACAAAACCGGGGCCATTGTTGTTCGTTCCCGTTACACGCAAAGAATATTTGGAAGCCTTACTGGTATATTATGACAGAGAAAAAATGTTGATAGCCGACAAGATAAAAGACATTGAAAAAGAAAGTGCAGGTATGATGAAGAACCCGCAAAAATATCCCCAGCTATTTGAAAACGGGAAAAGAAATCTTATTATTGGGAAGGCAAAGTACCCTGATTGGGAAAAAAGGATTGAAACAAAAAAAGCAATTGTACAAAAGGCTTTGAAAGAAAATACAGCAACCTGGCTGGCACAACCTGCAGTAGTGAAACCAAAGCCGGAAACATTTTCATGGCAAAACGTTTTTGGGCCGGGCCCGAATGATAAGGTGAATATCAGCACCGCTTATGCCGATACCAAAGAAGATGCACAAAAAACCGGTTCATTTACTTTCAGCGGTTTTTGGGATGATAGGAACGGAACAACACTTTATAAATACAATCCTGAGTATTTCAAAGGCGCAGAAAAAAATCCGGCAAAACCTTATATGATTGAACTTACTTACCGGTATGTGAAAACAACACTTGGTCAAAGCCTTGTTGAAAATTTTACCAACAACTTTGATTTTGATGCAGTGAAGAATCTGCTGGAATAATTTTCGGGAACCTGGTCTGACCAGCATTTAAAAATCATCTTTTTTAATGATTGATTACCTACTCCTTCGGCTCTACTTTTACTTCATATAATATTAAATGATGAAAAATATATTTCTATCCCTGGTTTTACTTTATTCAGCAATTTCATCGGTTGCACAAAAACAAAGCTTTGACATTGTAAGCTTTTCGCCGCCGGATGGCTGGACTAAAGAACTAAAAGAAGATTTTGTTTCCTTCTCCCGGATTGATGGCGCAAGCTGGAGCCAGATTGCCATATACAAAAGCAGGCAAAGCAGCGGAAACATTGAAGAAGATGCTTTGAAAGACTGGCAGGACATTGTATTAGCAGTGCACACGGTAGAAAACGAAGATAAAACCACAGCAAAATCTGCAGAGGGATGGCAGGTAATGAGCTATAGTGGCGTATGGCAATATAACGGTGCCAATGTAGCCACCCTACTAACCGTTTATTCCAATAACAAAATTTGTGTATCGGTATTGTGCAACGCTACAGCAAAGCCTTATTTAAAAGATTACCAAACGCTGATTAGCTCCTTAAATTTAGATGCGAGCACTATTAAAGAAAGTGCCGGTGCAGAAAATAATGCTGTACAACCAGTTTCAGCTCCCACTACCGCTAACAGTTCTATTGTAGGGGCATGGATAAACTTTACCCGTGAAAGCAATGGTTTTATGAACGGTCAACGTATGTACACTGGGGGGTATATGAAAAAGGAATATCTTTTTAAAGGTGACGGCACCTATATTTTCCGGCAAAAAGACTGGCTGGCTGTGAGGGATAAAATATACTTCGTTTACGAAACCGGCAAATGGGCTGTTAATGGAAACAAACTTACGATTACCCCTGCCAAAGGCAAAGCAGAATGGTGGCTTAAAGATAACGTGGGTAACAACGTAGATAAATGGGGCCCTTATCAAAAAGCAGCTAAATATAACCTCGAAAAAACAACTTATACTTTTGAGTTTCAAATCAGCGACTATGGCAGATCCCTGCTACTTAACTATAGCAAGGCAACCGAAAGAGATGGCGACCACCCTGCAGACAACGGACAGCACACTTCCTATGTATTTGACACAGGAAAATCAATAATTGATTACCCGCCGGGATTTAAAAAATAAAGTAAGTAATGAAAAAAATATTTCCTTTTTTACTATGCGTGCTTTGTGGCTTCAGCGTGTATGCACAAAAGCAAACCTTTGATGTGGTTTCTTATAAAGTACCCAAAGGCTGGCAGCAAAAGCAGAATGACGGCTCGGTACAGTTATTGGCCACTGATAAAAAATCGGGTGGATACATCATGGCCATTATCACCAACGCATCTGCTTCCACAGGAACGGCTATTGAAAACTTTAAGAGCAAATGGAAGGCGGCTATTGCAGACCAGATACAATTGGAAGGCGAACCAACCATGCAACCTTCTTCAAAGGACAAAGGCTGGGATATTGAAACCGGCAGCGCAGGTTATACAGACAATGGCAGCAAAGGCAATGTGGCTCTATTATCCGCCACCGGGGGCGGGCAAACCGTAAGCGTAGTAATCATGTACAATACAAATCAATACGAGAAAGATCTGTCAGCATTTCTCAATTCATTGGAACTGGCAGAAGTGAAACAAAATGAAAATGCAAATACATCATCTACCAGTACAAAAAATGAAGGTAAAACCTCTATTGTAGGTTTATGGACCGATTATGTTTTAGAAACAACAGGATATAACATCAACGGTATGCCTCAATATACCGCAGGGTATTTAAGAAAAGAATATGCTTTCTATTCTGGTGGCACTTATTTGTTCCGTAATAAACAATGGCTCACAAAAACGAAAGATATTTTATTTATTTATGAAAGCGGAACCTATACTGTGAATGCGAATCAAATTACCCTTACTCCGAAACAAGGGAAAGGTGAATTTTGGAGTAAAACTTCCAGTTCAAAACAATGGGGTAAGTTGGTGAAAGCCTCCGAATATAAATTGGAAAATGTAACCTATTCTTTCAAAATAGAAAATGATCCGGACTACAAGATAACAAGGCTCATACTTAGTTCCGGCAAGCCTACTCAAAGAGATGGCGGAAAATTTAATGCGCCCAATGATCCTTATGAGTTTCGTTATTCTATGCGTGAATTAGAATCATTAATAGATGATCCACCGGGGGTTAAAACCAGGTTTTAAAATAAATCGAACACTG
>CAYXHX010000091.1:0-8726 GCA_964464835.1 uncultured Chitinophagaceae bacterium
CAGCCCCAGGCCAGTTCCGGGAATATTCGCCGCATTTTTTGCACGGAAAAAAATTTCAAATAAATGGGTTTGGTCTTGTGTTGTAATGCCCATTCCTTCATCTTTAATAGTGAAAATTATTCTTTTCGCCGAAACTTCTGTTTGAATAAAAATTGATTTTCCTTCGGATGAAAATTTGACAGCATTCGAAATAAGATTGATCAGTATATTTTTAAATAAAACCTCATCAAGGCGAATCATTTCTTTACCTGTATGTGTATAAATGATTTGCTGTTCTTGTTTCAAAATATCATTCATCTCACTGACCAACTGTAGTGTGAGATCGTGTACATTAAATATGGTGAAATGCGCAGAAATTTTCCCGTCTTCAATTTTGCCGAGTGATAAAAATTCATTTAAGATGTTATTCAAATTTGTAACTGCAGATTTTATCCGTTGTACATGCTTGTCGCGGTTTATTTGTTCTTCCGTTAAAGTATATTTTGACAATAGTGAAGCGGAAGAAAGAATTGTACTGAGTGGTGTACGGAATTCGTGTGACGCCATTGACACAAAAGCGCTCTTTAATTCTCCCAAATCTTTTTCTTTGTTCAGCGCTTTAAAAAGTTCGTCTTTGGATATTTCCAATTTACGCAATGCCTCCTGTAATTTAAGTGTGCGCTCATTCACTTTTTTTTCGAGTTCATCATTTTGTGCTTCCATACGGTCATTCATTTCAGCGAGTGCAAGCCTTTGTTGTTTCAATTTTTCTTCTACCTCCTTACGTGCGCTGATATCACTAATAAATGCAATGGAAAAAATATTCCCTTCTTCAGAATAACTGCTGAGGCTGATTTCCAAAGGGATTTCCGAGCCGTCTTTTTTCAATCCAAATAAATCGCGGCCCATGCCCATTGGCCTTGTTGAAGGATCTGTAGCAAAATGTTTGCGTTCTTTTACATGGTTCGAACGAAATCTTTCCGGGATCAGCATTTCCAGTTTGTGTCCTACAATTTCTTCTTTCGAATAACCGAAAATGGCTAATGAAAAATCATTGGCCAATTCAATATTTCCTGATTTATTGATGAGTAAAATACCGAGCGAGGCATTTTGAAAAACTGCAGCAAATTTTTCCTGTTCTTTTAATAGAAGTTTTTCCATTTCCCGGTTTTCGAGTAAGCTCCGCGAAGGTCTATTAAATACATGAGAAAACAAAGGATAAAGCCCTTATTTCTTTAGCTTTTTCAATTGAATCCAAACCGGAGAAAAATGGGTAAATGATCCGTGATTTCACCGGCCTCTTTCATCGAAGGAAATTGTTTGAAAAAATAAAATGCCCATGCAGAATCAACCTGTATATTTTCTTTTTTATAAAAAAAATTATCGAATGCAGAAGCCAGGCAATTTTTTTGAATGCAATTTTTTTTCAGCGTGGTTTTTTGATTTATTAATACCGCCACATATCCCATACTTTTGAGTGGGTTGAAAACTGTATGCGTTTCAGCGCAATTGAAATCTCCCAAAAAAAGCAGGCTTTTTTCCGGGTATTCAGCAGGGATGTATTTGAAATATTTTATTTCCGTTTGTGGTTGCATTTTTTGCGTAATTGCATGATAATTCACCAACGTATATACATTACCGCTACATGAGAAATCAGCAAAAAAAGGTTCTCTGTCTATCGCAAGGCTGTATTTTTTTTCCAGCCAGGGTTTCCCGATCAATTGCACGTGCGCCGTTTTCCAAAGAAAAGCATAGCGTTCCTTTTTATAAGAATTACCGGAAGTAGGCGCGCTTACAACATAGTCCCAGTGAGCTTTTCCATTGTTTAATATTTGAGCAAGCTTTGAAACTGTTTCTACGCCGCCATTTCCTGCTACTACTTCCTGTATCGCTACTACATCACTATTGGAAACAGTAGTTGCAATAAAATCTAATGTTTCAGTTGATTTTGACTTTCCAAAATCTTTCAGGTTCCAGGAACAGATCACATAAGTATCTTTAACGGGCCTGAATGAATCATTTTTAAAATAAAATCCTGCCTGATTGGCATTTTGAGAAACTACCGGGAAGAAAATTGAAAGAAAAAAAACTATGGAAAATGGTTTGAGCAAATCAATTGATAATTTATAGTTTGGCATTCATTCACCTGTTTGCAAATATATTTGCAATGAACATTTTTTCCCGAATATGTTTTTTAATTATTTTTATAAAAATAAACACATGCGATTTTTTTGGGCAGCCCTTTTTGCAATTTTCTTGATAGCCTCCTGTAAAAATGATGAAGCATCTCTTTCAGGAGATACACAAGTTACGTATGATGCGTTCGCTAAAGCATTTCAACCTTTAAATTTACCCATGCGCATTTATGACACGAGTGTACAAAATGCGGGTGATACTGCAACTATCAGCTATGCAGCTATTTCAGGTATTGTACCGGATTCAGTATTGCAAACTTTTAAAAAGGAAAAAGAAAAATCGCAGAATATCCGGTTTCATGCTGTTGGCAAAAAAGAAAGTTCCACGAATCAATTTTACCTGCTCACCATGCAACATGGAAAAAATTCATGGCTGATTGTTTTTGTTTTTGATAAAGATAAAAAGTTTCTTGCCTACCAAAAACTATTGGCAAAAACCAACCCGGATGATTACAGTCATAATGTATTTATCACTACAGAACCTGCTTTTATCATCAGCCGGGAAAAAACCGGGAAAGATAATACTTCATTGTATAGCCGCAATAGTATTGCGTATTCTGCTTCCTCGCATCATTTTATTACGGTGATGAAAGATAGCAATGAGAACCCTGAAAGCATTGCAGTAATTAATCCTCTGGATACACTGCCTCAAAAAAATAAATACAGTGGCAATTATGTGGAAGATAAAAGAAACTATATTTCCCTTCGGGATGGAAAAGATGAACATTCTTACCAATTTTTTATACACTTTGAAAAGAATGATGGCGATTGTACCGGGGAATTAAAAGGCGTCATGCAAATGACAGATTCCAAAAATGCCATATACCAGCAAAAAGGTGATGTATGTGTAATTGATTTTTCGTTTGATGGAAAAAGAATAATGGTGAAGGAGCGTGGGAATTGCGGCAATCACCGCGGCATAAAGTGTTTCTTTGATGATGAATATGTGAAGAAAAAATCGAAATGATAGTAAAGAAATAATACGCAATTTTCCCGCTACGATTTTTTTTCAAATTCTCTTCATGCATTTGATTTTAAAAAAGTAACAAACAAATGTTCGTTGCCTTACATTTTATTTTCCATTCCTGCAAATAATTGCACAAGGTTTTTATGGATACAATTTATACCCTAAATTGCGCCGCAATAAAAACCATTCAATGAATTTCAGCAAATATGAAGTACCCTATAAAAGGGATGACAGGTATACCAAAAAAGTGGCTTATTTTTCAATGGAGTTTGCCGTACACCAGCCTTTAAAAATTTATAGCGGTGGCCTCGGTTTTTTATCAGGCTCGCACATGCGCAGCGCTTATGAGCTTCGCCAAAACGTAATAGGAATCGGCATTTTATGGAAATACGGGTATTATGATCAAACCCGCAACCAGGATCAAACCATGCGGGTAACATGGATGGAAAAAAATTATAGTTTTTTGGAAGATACAGGCATCAAATTTCAACTCACGATTCATGACCACCCGGTTTGGGTGAAAGCATTTTACCTGAATCCTGAAACTTTTAAGTCGGCGCCGATTTTTTTATTGTCCACTGATTTACCGGAGAATGATTATGTATCGCAAACAATTTCTCATCATTTGTATGATTCCAATGTTGCCAGTAAAGTAGCACAGTTTATTTTATTGGGTGCAGGCGGCGCCAAATTAATTGATGAATTGGGTTTTAATCCCGACTTGTATCATTTAAATGAAGCACATGGAATTTCATCGGCATTTTATTTATATAATAAATGGAAAGACATCAATAAGGTTCGTGAAAAACTTGTTTTCACAACGCATACACCGGAAGAAGCAGGCAATGAAAAACATGATATTTTTCTTTGTCATAAAATGAGTTATTTCTGTGGCCTTTCCATTGATGAAGTGAAAGAACTTACCGGCAATTATGATGATGCCTTTAATCATTCATTGGCTGCATTGCGATTTGCACGACTGGCAAATGGTGTATCGAAATTGCATGGCCATGTTTCCCGCGAGATGTGGGGAAAATATGAAAATATCTGCCCGATCATTTCTATCACCAATGCACAAAGTTTTCGGTATTGGTCCGATAAGCAATTATATCATTTCATGGAAGAAGGCAATGACCTGTTATTTGAAGACCGTAAAAAACATTTAAAGAAAAGGGCATTTGAAATTGTAGCTGACCAAACCGGGAAAATATTTGACCCAAATGTGTTGACAATTGTATGGGCTCGCAGGCTTGCAGGCTATAAACGTGCAGACTTACTTACACAGGATGAAGCAGCATTTAAAAAATTATTGACCAATACAAAGTACCCGGTTCAAATTATTTGGGCGGGAAAACCATATCCTGCTGATTACCCCGCTATCACTCAATTTGACCACCTCGTTCATCTCAGCAAAGAATATAAAAATGTAGCAGTGATGGCAGGCTATGAATTGGCTCTGAGTAAGCGTATGAAGCAGGCAGCAGATGTATGGCTGAATAATCCCCGTGTACCACGTGAAGCTTCCGGCACAAGCGGTATGACGGCTGCCATGAATGGCGCCGTAAATTTTTCAACCGATGATGGTTGGATTCCTGAATTTATTAATGATGGCAACAATGGCTTTGTTGTTCCCAAAACGGATTATGAATCCATGACGGTGCATGACCAGGATCAATATGACCTCGACCATTTGTATGATATTTTACTCAATAAAATCATCCCGATGTATTACGAGGAAAAAGATACCTGGAGGCAGATTACAAAAAATGGCATGCGGGATGTTCGTTTCCAGTTTGACAGCAACCGGATGGCACATGAATATTATGACCTGTTATATGAAACGAAAGCATAAATTTGTATAGAAAAAAATAGTTTAATTTTTTATTGAATAGTGGATGGGACGTTTTGAAAAACTCAAAGAATTAATGAAGGAAAATCCAACGGATAATTTCCTGAGGCATGCATTGGCGCTTGAATATATAAAAGCAGGTGACGATGAAAAGGCAAAAAATATTTTTGAAGAAATCCTAAATGAATCACCGGATTATACGGGCTCCTATTACCATTTGGCAAAATTGCTGGAACGCATGGATGAAACAGACCTTGCTGTGCAATGGTACAAAAAAGGTTTAGAAGCCACAAGGCTTGCAGGTGATACGCATGCATTCAGTGAATTGAAAGCTGCGTATGAAGATCTCGTATTTTAAAAAAAAATTAAGCGGAAATAGCTCAGTTGGTAGAGCATCAGTTTCCCAAACTGAAGGCCGCGG
The DNA here is from genome assembly GCA_964464835.1 of uncultured Chitinophagaceae bacterium. GTDB lineage: Bacteria > Bacteroidota > Bacteroidia > Chitinophagales > Chitinophagaceae > JAFDXJ01. The sequence continues at coordinate 5,412 of CAYXHX010000091.1, forward strand.
GTTCGAGTCCCGTTTTCCGCTCTTGATTTTTTATGGCGATCCAACAAAAAGTTTTATATTTATTTGAAAAAATCCCAATCCAATTCGTATTTAAATATCCACAAAATGAGTGAAGAAAGATCATTAAATTTTATCGAAGAAATTGTGGAAGCAGACCTTGCATCCGGGAAATATGCGTATGTGCATACAAGGTTTCCACCGGAACCCAATGGATATTTACATATAGGCCATGCAAAAAGTATCTCACTCAATTTCGGGCTCGCTAAAAAATATGGCGGCAAAACAAATTTGCGCTTTGATGATACCAATCCCACTAAGGAAGAAATAGAATATGTGGACAGTATTAAGGAGGATGTACAATGGTTGGGCTATAAATGGGATAATGAATTGTATGCCAGCGATTATTTTGAACAATTATACAAATTCGCTGAAACATTGATCTGCAAAGGGCTTGCGTATGTTGATGACAGCAGCCCGGAAATCATTGCACAGGAAAAAGGCACACCTACGACACCAGGAATAACAGGAAAATTTCGGAGTAGAAGTATGGAAGAAAACCTTGAATTATTTCAAGCTATGCGTGCGGGAAAGTTTAAAGATGGTGAAAAAGTTTTGCGAGCAAAAATTGATATGGCAGCGCCAAATATGCACATGCGTGATCCCGTAATGTACCGCATTAAACATGCAACGCATCACCGTACAGGTAACGATTGGTGCATTTATCCCATGTATGATTTTGCACATGGCCAATCAGATTCACTGGAACACATTACGCATTCAATTTGTACATTGGAATTTGTACCGCACCGCGAACTCTATGATTGGTATATAGAAAAATTAGAAATCTTTCCTTCGCATCAATATGAGTTTGCTCGATTGAATATGAGTTATACTGTAATGAGTAAACGAAAATTATTGCAACTCGTTCAGGATAAAATTGTGTCCGGCTGGGATGACCCGCGAATGCCTACGATCAGCGGGCTTCGGAGAAGAGGTTTCACGCCGGAAAGTATCCGTGATTTTTGTGAACGCATTGGTGTGGCGAAAAGAGAAAACCTGATAGATTTTGGTTTACTGGAATTTTGTGTACGTGAGCACCTGAATAAAATTGCACTTCGCCGTATGGTTATTTTCGATCCTTTAAAAGTAGTCATTACCAATTTCGAAGAAGAACGTTTAGAATTATTGGAAAGTGAAAACAACCCGGAAGATCCTGATGGTGGTTCAAGGAAAATTCATTTTACCAAAGAAATCTATATAGAGAAAGATGATTTTATGGAAACGCCTCCGAAAAAATATTTCAGGCTTGCACCGGGAAAAATGGTGCGACTTAAAAGCGCTTTTATCATTCAATGTGATGAAGCCATTAAAGATGAGCATGGGCAAATCATCGAATTGCATTGCAGGTATATTCCCGAAAGCCGCAGTGGGCATGATACCTCAAACCTGCATGTAAAGGGAACATTGCATTGGGTGAGTGCATTAAAAAATACAACGATAGAATTGCGATTGTATGACAGGTTGTTTACAGAAGAAGAGCCATTGAAAAAAGAAGGGGATTTCCTGGAATATGTAAACCCGGAATCTTTGAGGGAACGCAAGAATATTTATGCCGAAGAATCTTTACTCAATGCAACTTTTGATGAACGGTATCAATTTATAAGAAAAGGATATTTCTGTCTTGATAAAGATACTTCCGCCGGTAATTTGATTTTCAATCAAACAGTAGGCCTGAAAGATTCCTGGGCAAAGGAGATGAAAAAAAGCTAAACTTTTTTACATGCATGTTACCGATGAATTTAAACTCCACTGGAAAAAATATTTTTCATCGTTATTGCCTCCACATACAAAAGTGTTACTCGCTGTGAGTGGCGGAATGGACAGTGTAGTGATGGCCGATCTTTTTTATTCAGCAAAAATCCCCGCAGCAATTGCGCATGTGAATTTTCATTTAAGAGGGGATGAAAGTAACCGCGATGAACAATTTGTGGAAGCATTGGCTGCGTATTATCATTTCGATTATCAAATGCAGGAATTTGATACGGATCAATTTGCAAAAGAAAATAAATTGTCCGTACAGGAAGCCGCGCGGGTATTGCGTTATCATTGGTTCCATGATTTGCTTGTTCAAAAAAACAAGGAAAATAATTACGCGCTTATCGCCACGGCCCATCATGCAAATGATTCTATTGAAACTATGCTGATTAATTTTTTCCGGGGAACAGGCATTTCAGGAATGCATGGCATTTTGCCTGTACATGACAAAATTATCCGGCCCCTGATTTTTTGGAAACAGGAAAAATTAAAAACCTATGCCATCGAAAAGAACCTGACATGGGTAGATGATTCTTCCAATGAATCAGATAAATATACCCGCAACTATTTAAGACATCAACTGATTCCATCCGTTCAAAAAGTTTTCCCGGAAGTGAATGAAAACTTATTGGCAAATATTTCTCGTTTCTCAGAAATTGAAAAAATTTACCAAGAAGCGATAAAAGCCAAAAAGAAAAAATTAGTAAAACAAATCGGGGAAGAATGGCATTTTCATATTGCAGCATTAAAAAAAACGAATGCGGTTTCTACATTGCTTTGGGAAATTTTAAAGGATTTTAATTTCACAACTGCCCAGGTACCTGAAGTGATTAAATTATTCGATTCAAACTATGGTGCCTCTATTTCATCCGCTACACACAGGCTGATTAAGCACAGGGAAAAGTTGATTATTGCTCCCCTTAAAGTGAACAACTTACAGCATTATTTTATTCAGAAAGAAACTGAAAAATTACATACACCGGCCGGGGATTTTTTATTTAAAATAAAAGATGCCAGGAATTTCACTATTCCAAAATCCGCGCAGGAAGCAGCTCTTGACTATTCCAAAATAACATTTCCATTGGTTTTAAGGCATTGGAAGGCGGGAGATTATTTTTATCCGTTGGGCATGAAAAAAAAGAAAAAAGTCGCACGATTCCTGGTAGATATGAAATGTTCATTACCCGAAAAAGAAAAATGCCTGGTTTTGGAAAATGCAGAAAAACATATTCTCTGGATCGTGGGCCTGCGAATTGATGACAGGTTTAAAATGACCACATCAACCAAAGAGGTGTTACATATTTCTGTAAAATAGAAAACGATTAACCAACATCTTATATGGAACGATAAATTTTATATTCCCATGCATTTAATGAGAGGTTTTTAGATTCATACATTCGTTCTTTTTCACCTGAAAAATATTCCACAAAATTTCCTTGCAAATGTTCATGTGAGATTTTCACATTGATGTTGTCAAATGCAGATAAGTTGATAACGACA
>CAYXHX010000092.1:0-8504 GCA_964464835.1 uncultured Chitinophagaceae bacterium
ATCCTGCTAACAAGGCCGTACAAGATGGTTATAAAGCAGAGTTTGCACAAATTGATAAGCTTAAATCAGAAGAAGAAAAGAAGGCAGCCCGAAAGAAATTGAACGAAGAAAAGTTGACTGAATTTGGAAAAAGCATAGATGCAGAATATGATGTTTACAAAGAATTAAGGGCGCATAATCCTTATTCATCATTCATTAAGTTGTTTGAAAATTTTTATTTGAATCAAAAGAGATTCCCTTTACTAGTCAAAAACATTTTATATTGTTATTCTGGGCAACAACTTGAAGATATTCAAGTTCAACTCAGTGAGGAATCACCTACTGCTCAACAATTATTAAATCCGAATCAGGGAAAAGGCCTGAACAAAGGTAAAGCCAATAATGCCTCGATGGGAAATTTACCAAGTAATTGGATATCTGAAACAATGAAAATATCTGGTTCTTTGTCTTTTATGGTTTGTAAGTATGTAAAATCCGGTTCATCGTACGATTTAAAAATATTTGTTCCTGAATTTAATGCTGCAAGTTTAAAGCAAGTTAAAGACGTATTGCTTTTTGATTTTAAAAAACATTTAAAAAGTACATCCCCAATTAAATTTGATATTATTAACAGTATAGATTTGACAATAAAATTTATTAAACATACACATGCATATACAGGAAAGGTCCGAAAAACATTAAAAGGATTTCATTCAGTATATCAAAAGAAACTGGGTGGGGTAGATAAGCCGGGAACTGTAACTAATATCTCATTTATCAATACACCTGATTTTGTTGAATATAATAATGAGGACGAAGCTGCCGAATGGATTGAAATTTTAATTCAGCAAAAGAATCTTATTAGTAATGTTGGGATAGACCCTAAAACTAAGAAAGAAGTATTGTCAGGTGATTCGATTCAAGGAATGCAATCTTATCGCAACTTTTTAGGGGCTATCGGTAGTTCAGCTTTAGAATATTTTACCGAATTTTCATATTGGTATGGAAATTATCTAATGTCCTTTCTATCAGGATTAAAACCCGAAATGGACAAAAAGAGAACTTCTTTTAAATACAAATCTTTTAAAACAGACCATTTAAATAAATTTTATAAAAACATGGATACAAAAGAACTGAATCTCTCACAGATTATTCAAAACGAAGGTTTCAAGGCTGTTGCTAAAGCCATCCGCAATAGTACGGTGTCATTACAATACACACCCAAGGATCAACGACAATTTGGAATCCGATATGGACTAGCGCAACAACTTCAAAACAAATCAAAATCCAAAGAAGACCTGGCAATTTTTATCGGAGAATTTATCGGCACATATAATGCTGAAACTGGTCGCAATGCTGAAAAAAATGGTGGCAAATCTTTTCGGGCTAATGTCAAAGACGAGGATCTTGCACAATTTTATTCAATTACGGATAAATTTCCTGCACGGTTGGTTGGCGCTTTGTTGGCATCTTACGGATTTGCTTTGACCAAAAAAGATACACCAAAGGATGAACCACAGGATGATGACGAAACTTCACAGGACGATAATTAATAACTTTTAAAAAATTACACAAATGTCAGACAATACAAAAAAAATTGCTTCATTCTCTATCAGTGGAGAGATTACACTCAACTTGCACTCTTTAAACAATGAAGGTGGAGAGGGAAATCAAATCATCACACGACAAGTAACAATAGTAGATAAAAACGGTACAACCCACACGGTTAACGCTATTTCAGGCGATATGTTTAAGCATATTCATGCCGTTCACCTGGCACAATTTGCAAAAGAACAGGGATTGCCATTAAGTAAGTATGCTGAAGCACTAAACCCAAATCGTATTTCGGGAGAAGAATTAAAGAATTATTCGAAGAACAACGTTGCAAAAAGTGACGGAACTTCTGCCGATGTTGTTTCTGCATTGATTGATTTATGCACGGTGTGCGATACGCACGGTATATTGATTACCGATAAAGTTGGTGAAAATAAAAACAGTTCAAACACACCAAGGAAATCAACTGTGGAATTTGGATGGACTGTAGGCATTCCCGGTAAAACAAATACCGAAAGTTATTTGCATACTAAACTTGTTGCAGATGCTTCTGGAAAAAGAGGTGAAAGCAGCAATGAGGGACAGAATATTTTCCACCGGCCGGCTAATCATGGTGTCTATGCTTTTGTGTGCAGTATTGATGTTTATAGAATTGGTTTTAATGATATAGACCGCACCTATCCGATTGATGATACGGCAAGAAAAAATCGTTATAAGGCATTAGTGCAAAGTTTGCTTAGTTCTTTTGTCAACCCCAAAGGGGCAATGACAAGTACACAAAAACCGCACATTACAGATTTTAAAGGAGTTGTTTCCATTTCAAGTAAGCTTACACCGGCACCCACTATTAGTGCTATCAATGAAAGCTATAAAACTGAAATGGAAGCAATCAAAAACAACATTAACAAAATAGAACCTGATGCTATTGAAGTAAAAGAGTTTGAAGGACTTGGAAAATTGTCTGAAATCTTTGCCGAACTAATAAATTACGAACCTTATAAAATTGGAAAGTAATGCGGTTTTCTGTCAAGTACTTACCGACAACATTATTTTCCCTTAAAGATAGTAATGCCACCAATTCCGGAGCAAAATCTTTGTTCCTGCCTTCACCTTATGCAATCAAAATGGCGATTTTAAATCAGGCTATTACTGTTGGAGGAGAATTTGAGCGATTGAGTTCAAATAATAGTAAACAATTCAAATTTATCAGGGACACTAAAATCAATTATTACATTGAAGACGGGAGCTATTTTTCGACAAACAATTCATTTGTGAAAATACTAAAACCGGCACGTGAAGGTGGCGGTTTTATTCAGACTGTATCGTTTAGAGAATATCTCTATTTGTCTAGCCCATTGGAGGTAATCTTTGAAGTGGATATAGAAGAACAAGCGCAATACTTAAAAAATTACTTACACAGAATAAATTATTTCGGAAAGAGAGGATGCTTCTTTCAATTTGTTGAGTATATAGATAGTCCTGCGGAGGCAAATGTTGTAGAATTCAATGCTGAAAATATAGGTTTTGGATTATTGCAAGGCTATGATGATTTTGAAGCAAATGCGAAATTTGAAAATGCAAACATTTTCACATCTGCAAATGCTAAAAGAGTTCAAAAAGTTTTGGTGCTACCTGTAATTCAGATTAATAGTTCTAAAGGATATTGTGTTTACAAGAAAAAATAACCTTTTGTGGTACTATTTTCTTAATTTTGGTATGGAATCTTATATCAAAAGGTAATGAAAAGACATACTACATTAAATAGGAGTACAGAGGAGAATATAATATTAAGTATCCTGGATGACTTGGAAATAGATATTTTTTCTGTTGGCCAAATTAGAAAACTTACTTCCGGGAAAGTTAGAAATACGCAGTCAGTTTTAGAAAAGTTATCGAAAAGGGAGCCGGCTTTCATTTATCGAATTGAAAATGGGAAATACGTCAAGAGAAACTTTCGTAACGAATACGTCATTGGCAACTTTTTAGCAGAGGATGGTGTCATTGCCTATTGGACCGCATTAAACCTGCACGGCCTTACTGAGCAATTTCCCAATACCATTTTTGTACAAACCACAAAGCAAAAAAAGGCAGTGACCATATTTGGAGTTACTTACCGGTTCGTAAAGGTAAAACCGGCAAAAATGGTTGGCATTAAAAAGCAAGGTCATGGAAACAATCAGTTCCGTATCTCTGATAAAGAAAAAACAATTATAGATTGCTTCGATTTGCCTCAATATTCCGGTGGAATTGAAGAATTGGTGAGAGCTTTTGTAAACAACACCTTAGATGCAAAAAAAATGATTGATTATTGTGAAGCAGTCAACAATATTTCAGCTATAAAAAGGATGGGTTATTTGAGTGAGTTGTTTAAGAAAAAAAATTTCAAAAATTTTATTGCGTATGCACTTACCAAAGTGAATGAGCGGTATTCACTCTTTGATCCAAAAGGGAACAATGAAGGTGTACATATTAATAAATGGAAACTCAGGCTTAACATTACCGAACCAAACATTCTGTCTCTTACTAATAAGCTATATTGATGAAAATACTTCAGAAAGAAATACAGCATTTTGCTGAACAATTAGAAGTGCCGCCTAATACCATTGATAAAGATTATGTGATAGGACATTTTCTCAATGGGCTTTTTGAACAACAATGGGCAAAAGAAAAAATTTTGTTTAAAGGAGGTACCTGTTTGAAGAAATGCTATTTCGAAAATTACAGATTTTCTGAGGATATAGACCTAACCATTTCAGATAAAAAGTTTAAGTTAACCAAGGCTGGTATAGTAGATGTATGTAACAATATTTCAGCAAAAACAGATATTTTATTCAACCTGATAACTTTTGACGAAGTTTTTTTTAAGAACCATTTTGTAGGGTGGGATATTAAAATTTGCTTCTGGGGCGCTAATCACCGAAGGAATGAAGTTCCGGTTTTTCGGGAACATTGTCACAGCTTTATTGAATCGGATGCAAGAAATCATGAAGTTCAATTACTGGCAAGTGAAACCCGAGACATTATTCACCCTTACAGCGACAAGCAGTTTATTACATCACAAGCAACCTGCTATTCCATACCTGAAATTTTATCAGAGAAAATGAGGTCTTTACTTCAACGCAATCGCGGTGAAGCGAGAGATTATTATGATCTCTGGTACATTAAGAACAATATTTCTGATATAAACTGGAATATCGTAAAAGAAGTTTTTTTAGAAAAATGTAATTTCAAGAATATATCATTTAAGAATCCTGATGATTTCTTCCAGGAAGATCGCATAATGCAGGCTAACAATAGCTGGGAACACAGATTAAAACATCAGTTGCCAAAAGGAATGTGGATAGAAAGTAACAACTCAATTAATGAACTAAAAAGATTTTTTACTGAGTTATTTTGAACTATATATTTTCCTGGAAAAATTTTTAATTTACTCCAATGAAACCCCACAAATATTAGATAACATCCTGCTGATGATCCGGACATTTAATGACGACCAGGATAAACTACAAAAGTTATATGATTTTATCAGCAATGAGAACTACCAAAAGACAGACGATCCGTATGAAGGAATTCAGGTTCCTGCACTTTACGTCTCATTGGAAATAGATATTGCGGATAGCCTTAGTGCAAATTTGGTTTGGTATATCAACTCGGATCCCGATGGAAAAATGTATAAAAATCTGAATGAAGCATTATCCCGTCGAAAACCTTTCCGCCATTTTAACCACCTCATTCATCCATCAGGCGAAAGGCAAGCCTGATTTGCCTTTCGTCATCAATCCCTCGAAAATTACGTAGCCGGAATACTTGATGATTACGAAAACTAAACCGTGTAATTGAAAACTAATGTGCCCTTGATTATTCATGAAAAGACGGGAATGATTAACTTTACCCTGACAATTAAATCATGACAATACCTTCCCTTTCAAATAAAGCATTCTGGGATACTTCTTTTGAGGAGTTGGATGTTGAAATATCTTCTTTATATGTAATGGGAAAAGTTTTCAACTTTGGTACCTGGAACGACCAGGTCTCCATTATGAAATATTATGGCCTGCCTCGTATAAGGCGCGAGATTGTACAGGCAGCATACCTTCGAAAGCCTGTACTGAGTTTTCTTTGCACTATATTACAACTTCAGAAAACCGATTTTTCATGCTACAACAAAATGCAGTTGAACCTGCTACCCTGGGATTACTGAGAAAAATTTGTTCCGCCAGCCCATTTGAAAACTTTGCATTGGGAGGAGGTACTAACCTTGCATTACGATTGGGCCATCGCTTATCTGTGGACCTTGATTTTTTTACAAACATTCCGTATCAAAACAGTGATATTTTTCAAGCTGTTGTTGCCGGGTTTCCGACTGCTGAATTGATATTTGAACAAAATCAAACAATGATGTTTACTATTGACGACATAAAAGTTGATTTTATTTTATATCCATTCAAATGGCTACAGCCTTTTGAAACAATAGAAGGCACAAGGCTGATAACGCTGCCCGATATTATTCCAATGAAGCTCCAGGCGCTAAGCAACCGGTTTTCAAAAAAAGATTTTTGGGATATTGCTTATCTCTTAGAAAATTTCTCACTTCCTGAAATGCTTGAAATATTCAAATCAAAATTTCCCCAAATAGATACAGGATATATCATTCATAGCCTTGCCAATTTTGAAACTGCAGAAGAAGAACAAGAGCCTGTAGTGTTGTTGCCTAAAACATGGGAGGAAATAAAAAGCAAGCTTCAAAAAGTGGTTATTGATTTTACGGATTCTTCCATTAAAAAGCGGGAGATGTGAATCCCGTTCCGATAATTATCGGGGGCTTCCGGGAGTGAGAGAAGAAGCCATTTATAATTGTTCAAAATTTTTAAAATCACCAATATGATGCACCCTTACATCCCCCATCTGCTCGCTGATATTGCCGCCGCTCATCGAACAGATATTCCCCATGAAGAAGAGGCCGAACAAACTATTGAAGCGCATTTTGAAGAAATCGAAAAGTGGGTTAGTGGCGAAGATGCAGAACATACTTTTGGATATTATTGCGGATTAAATTCTGAAGACTTTCCACCTGCAGGCCAACTCTCCGATATAGAAATGAAAATGATTCGTAAGGCTTTTGAAGAAATGATGCATTCCTGGAATCATGGGATTGACTTGCCAAAAAAGTTGCCCGCCGCATTTGCATATAAGATGATTGTAGAGTCACTCGAAATGAAAACAAACATTGTAAACACTGGTTATATGAGTTTTGATTTTTGCAGCGGCTATGCACCGGGTTGTGTTTTTAAACAATATTGCCCCTGCCTTGATTTGTGGAATACAAAAACAGGATGGGATATAGATCATAACCCGAATGAAACAGAATTTCCATTTTGAAAAATGAAAATACAGGATGATGACAAATGCGCAACTTTCACTTTGGGATAATGAACCGCTGGAACGGGGATATCATTGCCTTTCTGATTTAAAACTAATTGATGCCCGCAATTATTTTACAGAAGCTTTGCGATGTTCTTATGGAGAAAAAGAATCTATTTTTGTAGCTATTGCAGCATGTGATTATTGGCTGCCCCGTGTACATTCAACAACAACTTTGGCTTCTTCAGCAATAACCATTTTACTTTCTGATTTCAGGCAATTCCCATTTACACCTTTTTTGAATGGTTTAAAAAAATCATTACTTGATTATATAGTTGAAATTTTTTCGCAGCAAACTTCCTTCAATTGGGATGAAATGGAAATCACTTTTGATTTATTGTTGGAAATGAAAAATTATAATAAGGCTGAGCATTTTATTTCAAATATGATGATAAAGAATTTTGAGAAATGGTATTTACTTTATTTTCTGGCACAAGCGCAATGGCTTGACGGGAATAAAATTACATCCACTGAAAATTACATTATTGCTTTATTGCACTACCCGGAAAAAGCCGTTCTCAACAGGATCGAACACAAAGAAATTCAATCCATTGTAATTCATCATGGTGCGACAATAGCTCCAGCATATTGCTGCTTATTGGGTTTTATACCTTTCATTCCGGATACAAATAACATTCAACTGAATGATGCAGCACATGCCAGCGCCATCAAATGTTTGTATTTGTTACGTGAAGCAAATAATGCATTTTTGAATGACGATTTGCAATCGTCTATTCATTACAGAAAGCAATTGAAATCGGAGAATGCTGAATTGTATGATTTATTCTTTGAAATGTTGAAGCAAAAAAAAATAATGAAAAAGTGATCTTTCATGTGCGATCATAAGAAGTTTCAAAAAATTAAAGTGATCCATATTATCCATCTTCTAAACAATTTTGTAGTTTTAATTGCCATCAATGAACATCACCGCAACCCATATCAACTACTACCACATTTGCCAAAGAAAACTATGGCTGTTTTCCAACGGTATCAGTATGGAACATACTTCCGAAACAGTTGCCGATGGAAAATTATTACATGAAATAAGTTATCCGCAAAGGGCCGGAAAATACAGGGAAATTGATCTGGCATTTTCATTCAATAAACAAATTGATTTATTTGGAAAAATTGATTTTTATGATACAAACAATAAAGCCATACACGAAATCAAACGAAGCGATAAAATTGAATCCGCACATGAGTGGCAAGTAAAATTTTATATGTATTTACTCGAACTGAATGGAATCAGTGATGTATCAGCAATTTTGGAATATCCTAAATTGAGGATCACCAAAGAAGTCACACTTTCATTGGTAGATCAGGAATATTTGCAGGTGATGTTTTTGAAAATTATAGAATTAACTGAATCAGAAATTTGTCCCCCACGCATCAACAATAAAATTTGTAAAAGCTGTTCCTATTATGAACTCTGCTATACCAGTGAAGAATGAAAGTCACTACCTCTAAAGGTCAACCAAAACAGAATAAAAATTAACTCATTGAAAGCGCCGTTACTTTTGTTTACTTGTAAATAATTATGTAAAAATGTA
>CAYXHX010000093.1:0-8474 GCA_964464835.1 uncultured Chitinophagaceae bacterium
TATTTAAAGAATACACCTGCAATTCCCGATTCAATCTATCAGCAAATGCCTGAATTATTGCAGCAGGGTGCAACGGCTTTTACCGATCAGCGGGAACGGGATGTTTTTCTTACAGGAGCATTGGCAATACTCAGCGGATGCCTGCCGGGAGTAAAAGGTGTGTATGCAGGTAACGAGGTTTTTCCCAATCTCTTTTCATTTGCCATTGCCCCGGCGGCAAGTGGTAAGGGAGCTTTGAAGTTTGCAAAGATGCTTGCCGACGAGTATCACAGCTTTGTACTCAAAGCAAGCCGGGAAGCGGAAATGCAGTACAATCAGCAAATGTCAGAGCATAAACAAAAACTGCACAGCAAAAAGAAAACAGATACCAGCATGGAAGAGCTGCCGGTAAAGCCTGCATTTAAAGTGTTGTATATTCCTGCTAATACCAGCTATGCAAAAATTCTTTGGCATCTGGAACAAAACGAAGGAACAGGTATCATTTGTGAAACCGAAGCCGAAACAGGAATGGGGCTCTTATTCAGATATGCTTCGCAAATCTTTTCACCACGAAAGATTATCAAGCTCCCGAAAAGGCAATAATGAATTTACTGAAGTAAATGCACCCAGCCTTTCCATTGCTTTGTCAGGTACACCTAACCAGGTTACCGGGTTGATTGCTTCATCCGAAGACGGTCTGTTTAGCCGCTTTATATTTTATGCTTTTAAAGTTGAGCAGCAATGGAAAGATGTTTCACCCACTGCTAACAATATCAATCTTACCGAGCATTTTAAAAATTTATCACTTACTGTTTTTAAAATGGTGCTCTTCCTGCAACGGGAAGAAACCATAGTGGAATTATCAGCCTCACAATGGCAGCAGCTAAACCAATCCTGCAAGGCATGGCTCAACGAAGTAACTATGTTCACTGCCGAAGAAGCGGCAAGTATTGTAAAACGGCTCGGCCTTATCATGTACCGTATGGCAATGCTCTTTACTGCACTTCGTAAATTTGAAAATGGAGAGGTGGCTACCATATTAATATGTACCGATGAAGATTTTAATACTGCCCTGCACCTTGCAGAGATCTATTTGCAGCATAGCATTTTAATGTTCAACAACCTGCCCAAACAGGGCGAAACCACCCAATTCAAAACCGGTGATGGCAAACGCAGGTTCTTTGATTCCCTCCCTCTGGAATTTACCCGGCAACAGGCCGTTGAAGCCGGTAAACTCTTTACCCTTTCTGCCCGTACGGTAGATGACTTGCTCCACAACGCCACTGGCAAGGCTTTGGAAAAGCTGAAAGCCGGGTTGTACAGAAAAACCTGATTTTTTTCCAATCAGTTACTATTGGTTGTTCTATTCCTCCCCTTTGGGGCAACTGAGCAAAGCGAAAGTTGGGAACGAAGTTCGAGGAGGGGCTTTGCAGTCTTTGCAATCCTTGCAGCTTTGTGGGGAAATAATTGCTAAATTAGCAATAGATAATTTGCGAAAAGTACCGATATTCAGTACCTTTCGCAAAAATTAACTCTTATATGAACAAGCAGGTTGAAATAGGTATCAGTGAGTGGGTTGAAAATCTTCAATCACAAGGCAAGTATGCTTTTTCATTAACGATGCTGCAAAACCAATTGCCCGGTTTGTCTGATATAGCTGTTAAGAGTGCTTTAAGCCGCCTCACCAAAAAAGGGCTTATCATTTCCATTCATAAAGGTTACTACCTGGTCATTACGCCGCAATACAGATCAAAAGGTATTTTACCACCCACTTTGTTTTTAGATGCTTTCATGAATGAATTGAAGCGGCCATATTATTTAGCCTTATTGAATGCAGCAGCTTATCACGGCGCTTCACATCAGCAGCCGCAGGAATTTTTTGTGGTAACTAATTTCCCGGTGCTGAGGCCCACACAAAAAAAAGGACTGAAAGTAAACTACATCAGTAAAAAAGAACTGCCGGAGAAATTACTGGAAGCAAAAAAAACGGAGACCGGTTATTTGAAAATTTCCAACCCCGTATTAACGGCAACTGATCTCATACAATATCAAAAAAGGGTAGGTGGCATCAACAGGGTGGCATCAGTTTTAAATGAACTGGCCGAAGCGATAAAACCTGAAGCCTTCGATAATTATTTATTGCAGCATACACCCATTACAGCATTGCAAAGGTTGGGCTACCTGCTGGACAAAGTATTCGGCAACCAGGTGCTGGCAAATGCACTGTACACATCATTACAAAGCAGCAACGCTTCATTTTTTCGTACACCCTTAAAGGCATCAGCTTCCACGAAAGGGTTTAGCTCTGATGAAAAATGGAAAGTGATTATTAATACTGAAATTGAACTCGACGAATGATACCACAGGCATACATAACAGAATGGGCAAACCATGTGCCATGGCAAACCAACGAACAGGTGGAGCAGGACCTTGTTATTTGCAGGGCATTGGTGGAAATTTTCTCCGACAAATGGCTGGCGGAAAGCCTTGCATTCAGGGGAGGCACTGCATTGCACAAATTATATTTGCAGCCACAGCCCCGCTACTCAGAAGATATTGACCTGGTACAAATAAGGCCGGAACCTATCAAAGAAACGATTCAGCGTTTGCAGGAACGACTTTCTTTTTTAGGTACAGGTTCGGTAGATCAGAAGCAAAGCAACAATACACTGAAGTATAAATTTGAATCCGAATTTCCGCCGGTACAAACATTACGTTTAAAGATCGAGACCAATTGCAGGGAACACTTTACCGTATTGGGGTATAAGCAGTTCCCATTTGAGGTAAAGTCATTATGGTTTAACGGTTCCTGCAACCTCACTACTTACCAGATGGAAGAATTGCTCGGTACAAAACTGAGGGCATTGTACCAGCGCCGGAAAGGAAGGGATCTGTATGATATGCACAAAGCATTGGTGGATGTGCCTGATATGAATAAAGAAGCTATCTTGAAATGTTACCATGAATACATGCAGTTTTCGGTGGAGCATCCGCCTACGCAGAAAATGTATTTGCTGAACATGGAAGCTAAAATGGAGGATGATGAGTTTACCGGTGACATAACCGGCCTGATACGTCCAACAGAAAATTACGACCAGCAGGCAGCTTATGAATTAGTGAGAACCGAGTTGTTGGAAAAAATTGACGAAACCAAAAAAATATTTAAGTCTGGTAAGAAGTAAATCGCTGATTGGATTTGCAAGAACATATGAGATTGTGTACAAACAATATTTAGAATAATAGAATTAATAATAGAATGGCAAAAAAAGAAGTACTTACTGATTTTTGGGTGTATGAGTTATTAAAAGAAGCAAACATAAAGCTTCAACCTCAAGGTAGTAATGTCAAAGAGATAAATGATGCTCTAAAGTCTGCTTCAAAAGCAGGAACGGGCAAAGTCGGCTTTCCTGAATACTGTGGTGTTGCAAAAAGATTTTTTATTGCTTGTAGAAAACAAAGCCGACATAACTCAGCATATTAAACGGAATGCCAAACATATCATTAGTACGGACATTGCAAGCATAAAGAATTTTGCAGTAAACGGTGCATTATTTTATGGTAAGCACCTTGCCGAAAAGACTTCCTACAAAAAGGTAATTGCATTTGGTGTTTCAGGGAATGAGAAACGTCATAGAATTACACCAATCTTTATAGATGAAAGAGGCGGTTATAAAGAGCTTGAAGATGTTGAAACCTTTCTATTGTTTAATAAGAAAAATATTGATGAGTATTACACTAAAAACATTTTAAAAGAGCAAACACCCGAAGAAAAAACAACGGAGGAAATCCTGAAGGATGCAAAAAGCCTGCATGAAGATTTGAGGAATTATGGTAGTATTCAGGATAAAGACAAACCTCTTGTGGTGTCCGGGATCCTTTTGGCGTTAAGAGAAATGGAACACAAAGGCTTTAGTATCGAGAGCCTTACCGGGGATGATACAAATACTGATGGAGAAAAAATTTACAATGCAATAGAGAAAAATCTTCAAAGGGCAAACGTTTCTCCCCAGGTTAAAAAAGATAAGCTGCTTAGTCAGTTTTTAGTAATAAAAGATACCAAAGCCATCAACGAAATAAACCCTACTCTTGAAAAAACACCATTAAAGCATTATACGGAATTTCTTTATGAACACATTTATAAAAACATAAAGTATATTCATTCAGCAGAAGATTATCTTGGCAGATTTTACGGTGAGTTTATGTCCTACTCCGGTGGCGACGGTCAATCTTTAGGTATAGTTTTAACGCCGAAACACATAACAGAATTATTTTGCGATTTAGCTGATTTAAAGCCCACTGACTTTATCCTTGATCCGTGTTGTGGTACTGCAGGTTTCCTGATTGCAGCCATGCACGATATGTTGCAGAAAACAAATAAACCGGACATACAACGAAAAATTAGAAAAAACCAATTGCATGGATTAGAATTACAACCTTACATGTTTACCATTGCAACCACAAATATGATTTTAAGAGGTGACGGAAAAAGCAATTTAGAGCAGGAAGATTTCTTAAAACAAAATCCAGCACAGTTACAGGAAAAAGCATGTAATGTTGGTATGATGAACCCACCCTACTCTATGGGAAGCAAACTTAACCCCAACCTTTATGAACTGAATTTTACAGAACACTTACTTGGCTCAATAGCTGAAGATGGTAAAGTTATAGTAATAGTACCTCAATCATCTATGACAGGTAAGACAAAAGAAGAACAGGCAACAAAATCCAACATTTTAAAGCATCATACACTTGAAGGTGTAATTACTCTTAATAAAAATACCTTTTATGGTGTTGGTACCAACCCTTGTATTGCAATCTTTACCGCAGGTATCTCACATGATAAAGACAAAGTAGTCAAGTTTATTAATTTTGAAAATGATGGATTTGAAGTACAAAAACATCGGGGGCTAGTAGAAACAGTGGAGGCAAAAGACAAAAAGCAACATTTATTAGATGTATGGTTTGACCGTATAGAATCTGAGACTAAATTTTGCGTAAAGACAACGATTGAAGCGGAAGATGAATGGCTACATGCTTTTTATTATTTTAATGATGAAATTCCTAAAGAAGCCGATTTCGAAAAGACAATCGGTGATTATTTAACTTTTGAATTTAACATGATAATGCAGGGTAGGAGTTATTTGTTTAATGACGAAACTTAAAAATACAAATGGATTTAGAAAAAGTCAACTGGCGAGAGTTTTCTCTTATTGAAGTATTTGAATCAATTCAAAGAGGGAAACGTCTTAAAAAAGAAGATCATTTAGAAGGTAAGATTCCCTATGCATCTTCTACGTCTTTAAATAATGGCATTGATGGCTTTATTGGAAACGATGGGAATGTTAGAACATTTCAAGATTGCCTTACAATTGCTAACAGTGGTAGCGTTGGCTCTACTTTTTACCAGCCGTTCAAAGTAATTGCAAGTGATCATGTGACAAAATTGCAAAGCACCAGTTTCAATAAATACATTTATCTTTTTTTGGCTACAGTAGTTTCAAGGATTAGTGATAAGTATAGTTTCAACAGAGAGATTAATGATTTAAGAATTAAAAAGGAGAAAGTTTTATTGCCCATAAATGCTGAAGGCATGCCAGATTATTCATTTATGGAGAATTATATGCGTAAAAAAGAAGATCAATTGCTAAAAAAATACAAGAACTATATCGAATTGAAAATCAATAAAATAACAGGGGGGGGGGTAAAGATAACCACTAAAAAAGATTGGAAAGAGTTTTTTATTGATGATGTTTTTATTATCAAGTCAGGGAAAAGACTTACTAAGGCGGATATGACAAATGGAATTATTCCTTTTATTGGTGCAACAGATGGCGGTAATGGGATTACTGAATTTATTGGAAATAGAAATTCGTCAATTGATAAAAATGTACTGGGTGTTAACTATAATGGAAGCGTAGTTGAAAATTTTTATCATCCATACGAAGCTGTTTTTTCTGATGACGTAAAGAGACTGTCCCTTTCCAAAACAAATAACAGTAAACATAAACTCCTTTTTTGTAAGTCTGCAATTCTGATGCAAAAAATTAAATATGAATATGGATACAAATTCAACGGTGAAAGAATGAAGCGTCAAAAGATCAAACTTCCAGTTACAAAAAATGGAACCCCGGATTATTCCTATATGGAACTATACATGAAATCATTAGAATACGGAAAAATTAAGGCTTATTTAGATTATAAAATGACACAAAAAAATCAATAATAAAACTATATATCACTAATTGCCTATGCAGCAAAACCTTATCCTCAATATCATCCCATTTAAAGCACCCGTTGAGGAGGCTGAATTTGCTTTTTATACTGCAAAGCAGGAAGGCTATTGCCCAATACACAAAGACGATCTGAAAGGTGCTATAGAAGGATTGGTGGATGAAAGTGAACTGCATTATGGCAACTGGCTTTACACCGATTTTGCAGAGCCAAAACAAAACGCCATCATCATTTCAGTAAGCCTTACCCAATGTAAATACTTTGCCCAGCACTATTACCGGCATTTGATCCGCAATCATTTTAAAGCTGTGGCAGATATCATGCGAAAAAACTTCACCAATGAGATAGAAGTCTGGTTTCACAATAAAACTGCAAGCAGTTCAAAATTCAAAGTGTACAACCAGTTTACACTGAAAGTGCAGCACAACCGGGTTACCGATGGTCCCGAACTGGTGGTTTCATTTGATGGCACTACCAAAGTGCTGAATAAAAGCATTGCTGAGATATACAACTTCAAAACAGAACTATACAACTGGATAAACTGCAACGGTGAACTGAACCGGTGGAAATACCTTACTGATGAACAGAAACTCAATCATGAAAAGAACTATCCGGTTGTCAGCAACACCTTAAAGCCTCACTTCGATATTGCATTTGATGTTCCCGATTTTAAGAACCGTTATCCAAAGTATTTCACCCTGCTGAATGATTTTTTTAATAACTATCTAAATACAGATACTTTCCGGGCCATCTTGCCGCTTTCAGCAGATGGATTTTTCAAACCAAATGGTTTGTCGGTGCAACGCATCAATGGTACATCCAACGAACTGCAGTTTGGCAATGGTGTAGGCGTAGAACCTAAAAGAGATTTAAGAAGGCTGAAACCTTTCAAGCCGGTTCCCAAACCAAACAATGTAAAATTCTTTTTCATTTATCATAAACCCGACAGGGAACAGGCAGTGAAAAGTATTTGGACATACCTGAAAGACGGCTACAATGGCCAGTATCCTTTTCCTAAAATGGAAGAATACATCAGCCAGCCCTTTGAATTAGAGGATAACGGTAGTATATCCTTTGATAATATTGATGAAGCAGTGCAGGTAGTGCAGAAAGCTATTAAGAACAAAGACAAATTACCCGATACAAAATACTTCGCCATTTATGTAAGCCCCGTCCCCAAATGGGAAAAAGACCCACGACGAAACAGCATTTACCACCGTATAAAAGAAATATTATTGTATGAGGGCATCTCATCACAGGTGATCTGGAAGGAGAATATTTCCAAACCGGCTTTCAACCTTTTTCTTCCAAATATTGAAACAGCAATCTTAGCCAAGCTGGGCGGTGTGCCCTGGCGGCTGAAACGGGAAACCACCAATGAACTGATTGTTGGGGTAGGTGCATTTTACTCCATGACCCGCAAATCAAAATATGTGGGTTCTGCTTTTTGTTTCAACAACGAAGGCATCTTCAAAGGCTTTGATTGTTTCGGTGCAAATGATACCGACAGCATCGCAGGTTCCATCCGGGAAGCCGTAGGTAAATTCATCGCTTCAAATTATAAGGCCACAAGGCTCATTATTCATTTCTACAAGGATCTCAGTAAAAAGGAACTCAAACCCATTATTGACACCCTTCATGCTTTGGGCCTCCCCATTCCCGTAATTGTAGTAACCATCAATAAAACCGAGAGTAAGGAACTCCTGGCATTTGATACCGGGAGCCAGAAGCTGATGCCATACAGCGGCACGATTGTAAAAGTGGGAGAGAAAGAATACCTGCTGTTTAACAACACCCGGTACGGGGAAGCATCAACACCCACAGACAGGGAACATCATTTTCCGATAAAGATTTCATTCTTCAGTTCAAACCCGGATTTGCTGAATGATCCTGAATTGATAAATGAACTGATAGACCAGATTTACCAGTTCAGCCGCATGTACTTTAAAAGTGTAAGCCAGCAGAACCTGCCGGTCACTATAAAGTACCCGGCAATGGTGGCCGAGATATTCCCTTACTTCACCCACGACAAACTCCCCGATCACGGAAAGGAGAGTTTGTGGTTTTTGTAAAATACAGCCAGATGAATCTGTATATAAAAAATATGGTTTGCAACCGCTGCATTATGGTGGTTAAGCAGGAACTGGAAAGCATGGGCCTGCAGCCGCTCCATGTATTTATGGGCGAGGCAGAATTGAAAAAGCAACCATCAGCAAAGCAAATGGAACAGTTGAACAGCCGCCTTTTGCAATTGGGCTTTGATA
>CAYXHX010000094.1:0-8469 GCA_964464835.1 uncultured Chitinophagaceae bacterium
CAAATAGAATCAATAACTTTATTTCAATTTAAAAACGTTTAGGACAGTATTGATTTAATTGGGCAAAAAAATAATTTGCCCGTCAGCCTTACCCCGGGATATTTCCAGGATAAAAGCCGCCGTCTTTGGATCGCCTCCTCTGGTTTGTATTGCTTTGATCCTGCCACAAATCATTTTATTACATACCGGGAAAGGTTGGGCATGCCGGTTGAGAATTATTCTTCCCCTTTTTATTATGATTCACTAAGTGGGAATCTTTTTGTTGCAGCCTATAATAAAATTATATATTTCGTTCCCGAACAAATGCAAAGAGCAGATGATAAAATGCCGGTATTAATTACAGGCATTCGTATCCAGGGTAAAAAAATAGAGTTGCCCAAAAACAAAAAAATTCAATTGAAGTGGAATGAAAATAATGTCACTGTAAATTTTACCGGTGTTAATCTTACAGATGGTATGCAAAACCGGTACGCTTATAAATTATCAGGCGGGCAATGGATTGACATTGGCAACAACCGTCAAATAAATTTCGCAAGCCTTGCGCCGGGTTCTTATGATTTATTCATCAGGGGCGCTAAAATAAATGGAAACTGGAGCCCCGATATGGCACACATGAATATTGAAATAATGCCTCCATTTACAGGTACAATTTGGTTTTATCTTTTATGTATTATTGTTATCTTTTTATTGATTTATACTTGGTACCGAATCCGTTTAAATCATTATATAAAAGTACAAAAACTGCGCTCACATATTTCCAGGGATTTGCATGATGAACTGGGCTCCAAGCTTACCAGCATCAGTTATATGAGCCTTGATGCACAAAATAAATATGCGCGCTTTCCGGAATTGCAGCGAATATTAGATAAAATCAATAGCAACAGTATTCAAATTTCAGCATCATTAAGAGAAATAATCTGGGGCGTAAATCCGGATGCTGATAAATTCAACCGCATCTTTCCACGGCTGGTTGCGTATGCATCAGAAATGCTTGAGATGAAAAGCATAGAATTATCCATTCAATCAACAGATATACCTGAAAATTTGAAACTGGAGCATTTTCAAAAACGAGATTTCGAAATGATCTTTAAAGAAGCCATCAACAACATCGTAAAACATGCAGAAGCTTCGAGTGTACATTTAACATTAAGCTTTCATGGCAAAAATATTCACCTGTCCATTCTTGATGATGGATTGGGTTTTATAATGGATAATTCAAAGGAAGGAAATGGATTGAAAAATATGGAAAGCCGCGCCATGTCTAATCACTGGAAATTTGAAATGAACGCGATGATTGGAAAAGGAACTGAATTAAAGCTTGAAATAAAAACTTCATGAAAACAGATTCATTGAATTTCCAATCATTTTGAAAAAATAAAAATTAACCCTTTCATGGTATTGCAAAAAATGTGTTTTAAATGTAGCTTTGGTTAAAAGATGTTTTAAAAAAAATGAATTCATTATGATTGAAATTGTAATTTTTGAAGATGATAATGAACTGCGCCAATCATTAAAGAATTTAATTGACGGCATAGAAGATTACGAAGTAATTGGCGACTTCGGCGATTGCTTAGATGTTGTTGGCATAGTGAAAGAATTAAACCCGGGCCTCGTTATAATGGATATTGATTTGCCTTCTATGAGCGGCATCGAAGGCATTAAAAAAATAAAGGAAACAAATCCATTAACGCCGGTCATCATGCATACAGTTTTTGAACAGGAAGAAAAACTGTTTGAAAGCCTATGTGCAGGTGCAAGCGGATATATTTTAAAAAACTCTTCATTTTCCAAATTATTGAGCGCTATAGATGAAGTATTGCATGGCGGTGCGCCTTTATCACCTTCAATGGCAAAATTAGTACTGCATTCATTTCATGCAATCAAGAAAACAGATTATGACCTTTCAAAAAGGGAAAAAGAGATTCTCGGTTTACTGGTTAACGGTTATAGCTATAAAATGATCGCGGCAAAATGTTTTATAAGTATTGAAACAGTGCGCGTGCATATTAAAAATATCTACAACAAACTACATGTGAATTGCGGCATAGAAGCCGTTGCAATGGCATTAAAGCATAAAATTGTCTAAGTTTTTCATCCAGCGATTTATTTATACTTTATCTCAAACTGAATGAAAATTTTAAAAAATTTTTTGTGCTTGAAATTTATCCTGAACTTTAAAAATTCAAAAGCATATAAGCCTGATGAATACAACAGCAATCAGGCTTTATACGGTATGAAGAAATAAATTCAATTCTTTAAAGACATAAATTTAAACCTTGATGCATTCACACAACCATGGACATACACAAAGCCATACAGTGGGCATCAACAAAGGAAATCAACGAATTTTTTTAACAGGCATTGGTTTGAATTTGATATTTGTATTCGCAGAAGCTATTGCAGGCTTTGCATATAATTCAATGGCATTGCTTACAGATGCCGGGCATAATTTGGGCGATGTTGCAAGCCTTGCACTTTCCATGATTGCTTTTTGGATGGCAAAGAAAAAATCTGATGCAGTCTATACCTATGGATTTAAAAAAACGACCATTTTGGCGGCATTGGTGAATGCTGTGATATTATTCATAGCTATCGGCATTTTAGGATATGAGTCTTTTTCAAGATTATTTAAACCGGCGCCTGTTGAAGGTAATGTGATGGCATGGATTGCCGCCATAGGCATTGTCATCAATGGTGCAACAGCTTATTTATTTTTCAAACAAAAAAATGAACTCAATTCAAAGGCTGCTTATTTGCACTTGTTTGCAGATGCTTTGGTTTCATTGGCTGTGGTTATTGGCGGCATCATCATTTTTTACACAAACCTGTATTGGCTTGATCCTGCAATTGGTTTATTGATTATGATTGTTATACTTGTTAGTACCTGGAGTTTGCTGCGGGATAGTTTTAAAATGTCTATTGATGCGGTTCCTTCCGGGATTGATTTGTCTGAAATAAAGAAAATTATTGAAAATGTAACGCACGTTACCGGTGTATATCATGTACATGTTTGGCCATTAAGTACTACAGAAAATGCGTTGACTGCGCATGTGGTTATAGAAGATGAATTGACATTTAACCAAAAAATTGAAGTGGTTGATCAAATTAAACATGAATTGGAACATCATGCCATTCAACATTCCACCATTGAAATTGCTAAAAAAACCCCGGGTTGATTTCTACTGAATTCAAAAACTCAAAATCATCCAGTTTAAATTAATTTTTACTATGGCACAATAGCTTTATTAAATCAATAACATTTATACATCTCTATTTAAAATACTTTTGCGGCTTAAATTTTTGACATAGCAATGTATCGGAAGCCACATCAAGGAATATCATTGAAGCAGTTTAGTATTTTTCTATTTGTTTTATTAAATTGTTTATTTACCGCTATTCCGCTTATTCATGCCAATTCCGAAAATAATACGGCAATACATTCACTAATTTCTCCAATTCAAAATAATGTTTCTGACATTGAAGAAGGAAGCCATTTGAACACAGTTTTGAATGGGCGACTCAATCATTCTCAAGTATCAAGAAACCAACTACGGTACAACTATACCGGGTACTATCTCATGCATGACAAACTCCATAACCCCATTTTATGGAAGGATGGTACTCCGAAATTTGCAGGTTCGCAAGCAGAAATCCGACATGCATATTATTCCTTTCTCTCGCTTTATCATTTGTACTGATTGATTTTTTTATTGCCTCACAACCCTGTTTTCTTTTTTCCGTTAAAAAGAAACTTTCTTTTTTCATTAAAAAAAATCAAAAATACTTATCATGAAATGTCCACATTGTGCTGAAACATTATTAATGTCTCAAAGAAATAATATTGAAATTGACTATTGCCCCAATTGCCGCGGTGTGTGGCTCGATAAAGGCGAATTGGATAAATTACTTGAATTTACTGAACAACAATATATACCATCCCCTTCCGGGCAGTATTATAATAATAACCAAGGCTATAGTAACAACAAATACAAAAACCAGCATGGCCATCAAAAGCCTTATAAGAAAAAATCATTCTTAGGCGATTTATTCGACTTTGATTAAATGCTTGCATTACACATTAAATTTATTTCAAAATAAAAAAATAAAAAATGGAAAATATTTTTGATTTCTTTTTACATCTTACCAATCCTGAATGGATCATGCAAAACGGTGGCCTATATATTGTTTTATTTATTGTATTCATAGAAACAGGTTTCCCTTTCGGATTTTTTTTACCCGGCGATACTTTATTATTCATTGCGGGAATGGTTATTGCAAGTGCATTATCACCATTTGGCTTACCTGTAATGAACCTGCTTTATTGGATTGTATTAATAGCAGCCGCAGGTACACTGGGCAATTTTGTAGGATATTGGATCGGTCTAAAATCGGAAACCTTATTAGCACATCGCAAAGACAGTTGGTTTTTCAAGAAAAAATATTTGATCCAGGCGAAGGAGTTTTATGATAAAAAAGGTGGCGTGGCAATAATGCTTGCCAGGTTTTTACCTATTGTCCGCACATTTGCACCAATAGTTGCAGGCATTGTAAAAATGCCACCTGCAAAATTTGCATTTTATAATATTTCTGGTAGTTTTCTTTGGGTTATTACTATTGTTAGCGCAGGATTTTTATTAGGTGAAAATGCATGGGTAAAACAGAATCTCGAATTTATAATTATTGGTATAGTACTCATTACCATGACGCCTGTAATCATTAAAATGATTACGTCTAAAAAGAAAAAGATTCTGGTAAATGAATAACTGCTTTATATGTATAGTATCATTTTAAAATATTGATTTATGGAATTTATAATACCGGATTTTGCAAACCCGGCTGTATGGATAAGTTTGCTTACGCTGAGTTTTTTAGAAATTGTATTAGGTATTGATAATATTATTTTCATTTCAATAGTCGCAGGGAAACTTCCGAAGGCGCAACAACGAAAAGCCCGCAATATTGGGTTACTGCTTGCCATGCTTTTTCGTGTTGGTTTATTACTTTGCATCAATTGGATTATTGGCATGAAAGAACCTGTTATTCAAATTCCACCTATTGCAGGAATTGCCGAAAATGGATTGGGGCTAAGTTATAAGGACCTCATTCTTATTGCAGGCGGCATTTTCCTGATTGTAAAAAGTACACTGGAAATACATCATAAATTTCAGCACGATGAATCGGCTAACACAAAAAATATTAAAGCCAGGATTGGTTTTGGCTCAGTTATTTTTCAAATTGTACTCGTGGATGCCGTATTTTCTTTCGACTCAATCCTAACTGCAGTGGGGCTTGTAGATAATGTACTCATCATGATTATTGCTGTGATTGTTTCGATAGCAATTATGATGTTGTTTGCCGGGCCGGTTACAAAAATTATCAATGCACATCCTACACTGCAAATGTTGGCACTGTCATTTTTAGTTGTGATTGGCGTAGTACTTATTGCAAGCGGCTTACACCAGGAAGTAAGTAAAAGCATTATTTATTCATGCCTTGGTTTTTCACTTGCTGTGGAAATGTTGAATA
This sequence comes from uncultured Chitinophagaceae bacterium, assembly GCA_964464835.1. Classification (GTDB taxonomy): domain Bacteria; phylum Bacteroidota; class Bacteroidia; order Chitinophagales; family Chitinophagaceae; genus JAFDXJ01. The sequence goes on from CAYXHX010000094.1 coordinate 5,527, forward strand.
TCCGCTTAAGAAAAAGAAAGACAAATCCGGTATAGGATAATACTGTTATTCAACTTTTATATTGCTGTAAAGAAGTAAATATTTTTTTTCATTTGGCTACGTAGCTTGTTTCTTATTGAATCTATAAAATATTGTTTTTTTTACCGGATATTTGTGCAACTTATAAATCCAAATTTTTAAAATGAAATATGCAAAACCACTCATTGTTTTTTTCCTGTTTGCTTCAATTACATCTTGTGAGAAAACTGATTTTATTTTAAAAAAAACCACTAAAACAGTTTATATAGTTTTAGATGGGATACCGGCTGATATCATTGAAAAAGTAAACACACCTAATATTGATGCAATTGCAAGCGAAGGTGGATTTGCCCAAGAAAAAATTGGAGGGGAAAAGGGTGAATATACCGAATCACCTACTATTTCAGCAGTTGGATACAACTGCATACTTACAGGCACATGGGCAGTGAAACACAATGTATGGGACAATACGATGCAAGACCCGAATTATCATTATAAAAATATTTTCCGGTTACTGAAAGAATCAAACCCCGAAAAAACGATAGGGATTTTTTCTTCATGGGAAGACAATCGTACTAAACTTGTTGGTGAAGGTTTATCCGAAGCAGGCAATATTTTTTTTGACTATCACTTTGACGGTTTAGAATTTGATACGGAGAATTATCCGCATGACCCTAAAAAAGATTATATGCGGCGAATAGATTCAGCAGTAACTGATGCAGCCTCAGAAGCTATTAGAAACAATGCACCTGATTTATCCTGGGTATATCTTGAATACACAGACGATATAGGGCACTTGTATGGTGATGGCCCGAAATTTAACAGGGCAGTAATGGGTGCAGATGAATTTGTCGGGAAAATATGGGATGCCGTGAAATACAGGGAAAAGAATTTTAATGAAGACTGGTTGATAATTGTAACTACAGATCATGGCCGTTTAGCAAATGGCGGTTATAGCCATGGTGGCCAATCAGCAAGGGAACGCACAGGATGGATCTCTACAAATGCTAAAAACTTGAATGACCGTTTTACAAATAGCCATGCAACTATTGTTGATATCATGCCCACCATAGCACGATTCATGAACATAGACATTCCACTGAAATCATTAAGAGAAATTGACGGAGTACCGCTTATCGGTGAATTATCTTTAACTCATCCGACTGTTCAGCTAAATCATAATAATGCATTGATACAATGGCATGCAAAAGCACAAACCGGTAAAGTGAAAATATATATGGCCACAACCAATCATTTTAAAAATGGCGGTAAAGATGAATATACATTAATGGAACAGGTACCTGTAAAAGATGGGCAGGTTTCGATTAATTTAAAAAATATTCAATCATCATTTTACAAATTTTATTTAGAAGGGATTGACAATGGCTGTAATCATTGGTATTTTAGGGAGTAATAATTTTTGAAGAAATATAGAGAATGACTAATGGCAGAGCCGCAGGCTCAGTGCATTTTGTAACAACGGGTTTCAACCCGTTGAAATGTAACTACACTTCTAAAACAAAGTACTGTAGGTACGATACATGCCTAAATAAGTTCCTGAAAAATATATTGTTCATCATATTCTATTTTAAACTTTTTTAAGAAATCCAAATATTCATCCCTAAATATTTGCTTTTTATGATGTGCTTCCTGGTTCTGAATGTATCTATATACTTTATCAACAGCCGAACGGCTGTAAGAAAAAACACCATAACCTTCCTGCCATTCGAAACGTTCATCGGTCAATTTATGATCATTGATATATTTTGACGATTTTGCTTTTACCCTCTTCATTAATTCTGATACTGAAATAACAGGTTTTAGCCCTAAGAAACAATGTACGTGGTCTTCTACACCATTTACAATAATTGTTTTACAGTTCGTTTCATTGATCAAGTTGCCAATAACCCCAAAGAGTATGTTTTTCCATTCTTTGCTGATAACTTCTTTGCTGATAACTGCATTTCGATATTTTACTGCAAAAATAGTTTGCAGACAGATTTGATGGTAAGTATTTGCTATGCGAAATATTTTTTTTAATTCTTATTAATATGTTCCGAACCTACGGTTCTCAAATATTGTTTCTGTTTGGTCAGCGGAATAAAATCCGTTGTTACTATATGTTTCGAACCTATGGTTCTCATGTTTTTCCTTATTCTACTTTCAACGGACTAAAGTCCGTTGTTACAACATATAATCGAGGCTACGCATCTGCATTGGCTAATCCTTAAACAGTCAATTGAACTATAAATCTACTTCTTTCACCTTCCTTCGTTTCCACTTTAATTTCTCTGCTATGTACCTTCACCATATCAGGCAATAGGTAATTGAATAATAAACGCCGTTCCTTCACTTTCCTTCGTTTCCACTTTCAATTCCCCGCCATGTGCTTTCACAATATCATAGCTCAAACTCAATCCCAGCCCCGTTCCCTGCCCGGTAGGTTTGGTGGTAAAGAAAGGTTGAAAGATTTTATCAACGATGTTTTTAGGAATGCCGTTGCCATTGTCACAGACTTTAATTTCAACTTTATCATTTATTTTTTTTGTTTGAATGGAAACCAATGGTTCATAATTTTCAACACCTGATTTTTTCTTTTCATTTACAGCATAAAAAGCATTATTGATTAAATTCAAAATCACTCTTCCAATATCCTGCGGTACGATATTTATTTTTCCAAAACCTGCCTCGTCGGCAGACAGGGAATTATCAAATTCTGTTTTCATTTCGGCATTGAAAGATTTATCTTTTGCCCGTAGGCCATGATAACTCAATCTTAAATATTCATCACACAAGGCATTGATATCAGTGGGTACTTTTTTACCTTCGCTAATCCTCGAATGTTGCAACATGCCTTTAACTATATCATCCGCTCTTTTACCGTGATGATTTATTTTTTCAAGATTTTGTTTGAGGTCATTTGCG
>CAYXHX010000095.1:0-2950 GCA_964464835.1 uncultured Chitinophagaceae bacterium
TTATGTAGATAAAAACAGGCTGGGTTGTGTTGGTGCAAGTTATGGTGGTTTTTCAGTATTTGAATTAGCGGGAATGCACAATAAAAGATTTAAAACATTCATTGCGCATGATGGTGTATTTGACTTCAGGAGTATGTATGGTACCACAGATGAAATGTGGTTTGAAAATTGGGAAAAAGGTGGTGCATATTGGCAAAATAATAATGCTGTTGCACAAAAGTCCTTTAGCCAGTCGCCCAGCAATTTTGTAGATAAATGGGACACACCTATTATGATTGTTCAAGGCGGAAGAGATTACCGTGTGCCAATAGAACAGGGGCAGCAAGCTTTCCAGGCGGCACAATTGAGGGGTATTAAAAGTAAATTTGTGTATTTGCCGGAAGAAAATCATTGGGTATTAAAACCTCAAAATGCAATGGTCTGGCAACGGGAATTTTTTGGCTGGCTAAAAGAAACATTATAATCATTTACAAGCGCTATAAAAAAATAGCGCTTTTTTATCTGAATAATTACAATTCTAACGGATTGTTTATTTCGATACCAATTTAAATTAATAATATTGCAGCAATAAATTCAATTTTACATTTATGCGGAAAATTCTTATTCTTTCAACAGTACTATTCATTTCTTTTTCCTTGTATGCACAGAAACCTGAAAAAGATTTTTGGATACAAGGATCTGCAAATACATCTACTTTTATAAGAACCAACCAGGGAGTTGCCACAGAATTCGGCTATGTATTAGGCTATTCAGTTGGGTTTAACCAGCATACAGTTTATCCGAGCCAATGGGGATGGGAAGGTGGTTTAAATTATATTCAAAAAGGCGGAAAATTCAATAATACGATTGGAAATCCACGAGTACATCTTGGCTATCTTGAAGGCAATATTGCTGTTGTCAGAAACTTTCCCCTTATCAATGATGATGATGTTTTTGTGAATGCAGGCATTTTTATGGGAGGAGCCATTACGGGCAAAATACAAACAGATTCCGGTAAAACGAATGTTCCTTTCGGGAATCAATGGAATAGATTAGATGTGGGTTTACAATTAAAAGCTGCATATGTTTTTCATAAAACCATTTCCTTAGGCTTTTTTATGGATGCCTCATTACCCAATGCTTATATTGAAACTGTTGTTCCCGGTAGCAGAGAAGCAATAAATGGCAAAAATTTCAGTATGAACATTTTTGGCGCCATTAACTTGAACGCTATATTTCATGGTGTAAAATAAATTTTTTTTAATGCATTGCTTCACTAAGATCCAGTTTCATACCGGATTTTTTTCTTTTGGCAAGCAAGATCAATGGTATGCAAATTAAAAACATCACCCCGAGGTATAAGAATACATCCATGTAAGAAAGTACTATGGCCTGCTTCGACACAGAAAAATCTATTGCCTGGTAAGCCGATTGCAATGCTTTATCAAACGTCATTCCTTTGGCCATAAAACCATGTTGCAAGGCGCTCACTTTTTGCTGTACCAATGGGTCATGCACATCGAGATGAGAAACCAAAGCACTGCGATGAATCATGTTTTCCCTGGAAATAAAAGTTGTAATAGCAGCTACGCCAAATGAACCGCCCAATTGCCGCATCATGCCTGTAAATGCAGCGCCCTGCCCAATTTCCTGGCCATGCAATGTGGACAATGCAAGTGTAGTGATAGGAATAAATAATAACCCCAATCCTATTCCACGGACTATCAGCATCCAGAAAAATGCCTCACTGGAAGTATCCGGAGAAATGATTTTATATCCCCAAAAACTATACACGAAAAATATCAATAACCCTATTGCCACAAGATACTGTTGCTTGATGCCTTTTTGCAATAGCTTGCCGATGATGGGCATCATGATAGCCGTTGTAAGTGCAGATGGAATCATGAGCATGCCCGCTTGCATGGCCGTCCAGCCAAGTGTGCTTTGCGTATATAACGGAATAATAAATGTAGAGCCATATAAACCGAAGCCTAAAATAAAAGACATAAAAGTGCCAATTCGCAGGTTCCCATTTTTCAATACCCGCAATTCCACGATGGGATTGGAATAGGTAAGTTCGCGCCAGATAAATAATATTATTCCAAACACGGCAGTAACTGTCAATGCTATGATAATATTACTGTTAAACCAATCATCTTCATGCCCGCGTTCCAAAACATATTGTAAAGAACCAACTGTCATTGCTAATAAAGCAATCCCTAACCAATCAATTTCATGCCTTGATTTTTTCTCGGCATATTTTGGGCTGCGGACAAATTGTAAAGTAAGTAAAGTGGCAATCACTCCGATAGGAATATTGATATAAAAAATATATGGCCAGCTAAAATGATCAACGATATACCCGCCTAAAGGCGGCCCTAATGTTGGGCCGATAATTACGCCTAAACCATAAATAGCCTGAGCCATCCCTCTTTTTTCAATAGGATATGTTTCAGTAATGATGGTTTGAGAAGTTACTAATAAAGCGCCGCCGCCAAGCCCTTGTAAAAAACGAAAGGCCACAAGTTCCCAAATGCCATTTGCATTTCCACAAAGAAAGGAGCAGGTTGTAAATAAAATAATAGATGCTGCAAAATAATTTCTTCTTCCAAATTGCTGTGAAAGCCAACTCGTCATCGGTACTATGATAACGTTGCCAATTGCATACGCAGTAATTACCCAACCCACTTCAGTAAGTGTAGCGCCAAGATTTCCGCGCATATCATTCAATGCCACATTAACGATAGTGGTGTCCACAATTTCAAGTAATGCACAGAGAATGGCAGTAATGGTAATAATAGCTCTTTTGGCGCCATACTCTACCAGGTTTTCCTGCATGATTGCTTTACTCATAATTTTTCCTGAAATAATTCGGCGTTCGCTATCGGCCGCCTGTATAGACGCGCTAAAAGTTAATTTCATTAGGACTGGTCTCCGTTCGGTGATAGGTCTTCCATTTCCATCGCCTGGT
>CAYXHX010000095.1:2960-8247 GCA_964464835.1 uncultured Chitinophagaceae bacterium
CTACCACCACATCCACATTCATACCGGGCCTGAGTTTCTGAATTAATGAATCTTGCTTGTTGGTGAATTCTATTTTTACCGGTAAACGTTGTACCACTTTTACGAAATTGCCACTTGCATTGTCGGGTGGCAATAATGCGAATTTACTTCCTGTAGCAGGAGAGAAAGAACTTAGTACTGCAGCAAAATCATGTTTTGGAAATGCATCTGCATGGACTATTACTTTTTGCCCGGTATGCATTTCATTGTATTGAGTTTCTTTAAAATTTGCAACCACCCATTTTTCTTTATTTAAAACGATGCTGAAAGTTAATTGTCCTGCCTGCAAAAATTGCCCTTCCTGCAAATTGACTTTTGATACAATACCGGTTTCTGGTGCAATTAAGGTAGTATAAGTTAAATGCAGTTTTGCATTTTCTACATCCACTTCTCTTTGCTTCACGATGGATGCTGCAACACCGATTTGCTGAGCCGTTGCTGCACTTTGCGAAGACGCAATGCCGGTTTGTGTGGAAGCCTGGTTTTTCTGGTCTTTCAATACTTGCAACTGTCTTTCGGCAAGTTGTTTGGCAGCTAATGCTTGTTCATATTGTTGTTGTGTAATGGAATGATCTTTTATGAGATTGGCGTATCGTTCATAATCTTGTGTAGCCCGCCAAACATTCACTTTGGCTGTTTCAATTTGGGCATTTGCTGTAGTTACAGCAGCCTCTGATGTATTAATATTTTTATTCGCTGCATTGCTGTTTGCAGTAGCCGCAGAAAGATTGCTTTTAGCTGTTGCCAATGCAGCTTCAGCCTGGGATAAAACAATTTGTAAATCACGTGTATCAAGCGTTAGCAATGTATCGCCTTTATGCACCAACTGATTATCATCAACATATACTTTGGTCACATACCCGGAAACTTTTGATATTACCGGGCTGATGTTTGCTTCTACCTGTGCATCATCGGTTTCCTCATGGTGAAGGCTATACACATATTTTGAAATTCCAAACCAGCCACCTGCAATTACAAGCAATGCCAGTACCACAATAAATGCTTTGCTTTTCTTTTTGGGTGTATTGTCACCGTTCTTTTTTTCGGGCGTAGTTGTTTCTTTAATAGTATCTGTCATAATTTTTTTTGAATGTTATTTTTCAATGATTGTACCGGCCGTTAGTAATAATTTTTTATATGCCAGGAAAGCATCCGCTTTTGCAAATGGCACATTTAATTTTGCTTGTAATAATGAAGCATTTGCTTCAAGCAAGTCGGTGATTGTTGCGAGGCTATTTTTGTATTTATTATTCGTGATCCGGAAATTTTCTTCGGCTTGCAGAAATGCCTTTTGATATACGTCAATTTTATTTTTTGCCAAAATGAAAAACTGGTAATTGCGATTGGCCTGGAGCTTCACAGCATCCTGCAACATTTCAGCAGCTGCAGTTGCCTCTGCAAATTGGGCTTTTGCCGTAGCTAATTTTGAATTGGATTTCCACAGGTTTGCCAGGTTGTATTGAATGCCAATACCGATATTGGCTACATTCGTTACTGTTACAAAATTGGGGATGACGCCTGCAATATACCCTCCTGTCAATGCAAGCGATGGCAATGATTCCGCATGGGCAGACTTTATGCCGAGACTTGCAGATTGAATGCGTAATGCGGAAGCCTGTATATCTTTCCTCGATTGGAGCGCCTGCATTTTATAGTCTTCAAAAGTTGGTATTTCATAGATTTGACTAATAAAATTAACATCCGTTTCCAACAAAATATTTTCAGGCAAACCAAGCAATAAATCCATATTCACATTGGCAATTTTAGAATCATTTTGTGCATCCAATAAAGACAATTCAGTTTGTGTGGTTTGTAATTCTGATTTCAATAAATCATTCCTGGCGAGCAAGCCATTTTTTTCAAGATTGGAAAAAGTAGTGTCGCGCGAACGGGATGCCTGTAAATTTTCTTCAACTATTTTTATAGCTTCCCTGGATTTATATAAATTGATATAAGCTTCCATAATATTATACGCAATGGCATTGCTGTCATTTTCATTTTCCAGTCTTGATGCTTCCAATAAATATTTTGAAGCTTCGATGCCGAAACGAATTTTGCCACCCGCATAAATGGGTAAAGAGGCATTGGCCATGCCATAAATAGCGGATGAAATTTTCGGAGTATTGCCCGAACCGCCACTTCCTGCATTTTTCAAATCAATATTGGCGCTGTTTAGGCGGAGATAGCTTCCACTTATTTTCAAATCAGGCAATTGCCGGTTCTTGGCTTCCGTGAGCATGGCATTGGCTTCTTCAATTTTCGCACGGGAAATTTTAAGTTGTTTACTGTTTTGAAGGCCGGTTTGCACTGCTTCCCGGAGGCTGAGGTGTTTTATTTCCTGTGCAAATGATGTTTTCACGGAAATGAACAGGGCGAGTAAAAATATATTTTTTGAATTAACCTTCATATTCCAATAATGTTTTAAAAATCTGTTTGATGTGGTTCCCAAGGATATTTTTCAGTTGTAGATCAAATGCTTCTTCCGGCATTTTTTTTAATGTATTAAACTCGCGGTAAATTTCTTTATTCATAATCATTTGTGTCACAGTTCCCGTCATGGTATTCATGAGTAACATGATGTCAATATTTTTTCTAAAAAACTTTTTTTGCTGGCCTTCCTGAACAAGGCTTTGCATCATGTTTGCATAATTTAATTTAATGTCGCGGATATAATTTATAACGACGCGGTTTTTCCGCTGTGCCATTTCACAAAGCATTATTTTATAAAACAATTGCTTGTCTAAAACCTTAGCAATGTATTCATCTATTACCAGTTCTACTTTCTGAATTGGAGAAAGCGTTTCATTTTTTAAAAGCGTTTCAATTTTTAATTGCATCAGGGAAATGCGTTCCTTGAATAATGTTTCCATTAGTTTTTCCTTGGAACCAAAATAATAGGAAACCATGGCAAGGTTCACTTTGGCAGCCTGTGCAATATCCCTTACCGAAGTGCCGGAATAGCCCTTTACAGCGAATAACTCTTCCGCTTTTTCAAGAATATGCCTGTGTTTATCTGTGATGGCCATTTTTTAAAAAACGCAAAACTAAACAAACGTTTGAATAAATCAAACACCTGTTTGATTTTAGGAAAATTTTTTATTTTTACTGCCTCCGGAAGTTTGGTGGATAAGCCCTGAAAATGGTGTATAACCATGTGTAATTCAGGTGCAAAACTTACACCTGTTTTATTTGGAAAAGGGCTTGTGAAATGCCTATATTTGTATAACTAAAGATCGCAGGAATTTAATCAACTTCGGTTGGTAAAACAAGAGCGGTACTTTCTACTAAGTTTCTGTCAAAGGAAGTTTAGTTTAGAAGCATCGGAAAAAATAAAAGTGTTTGCTTCGGCAAATGCCCAACTTTCTCCGGTGCTTTTTTTATTCAATTATTGGCATCTTTACAAACACAATAAAACTTTAATTTATTGGGCTATCAGCCATCTGAAGAATGCATTTTTAAAATAACCTACTCGCTTCGCAAACTCTTCACCGGGTTTGCCATTGCAGCACGGATGGCTTTAAAGCTGACTGTAAGCAATGCAATGAAAACAGCGGCACAACCTGCTACTAAAAATATCCACCAATGTATTTGTATCCGGTATGCAAATCCATGCAACCAATAATTCATAGCCCACCATGCAATGGGAAAAGAAATAAATGATGCTATCAGAACAAGTTTTAAAAAATCTTTGGATAACATCGTTGTAACATTTGTAACAGAAGCGCCTAATACTTTTCGAATGCCAATTTCTTTGGTACGTTGTTCTGCGGCATAAGTAATCAAGCCAAAAAGCCCGAGGCATGCTATGAAAATGGCAAGTATGGAAAACGTGATGGAAAGCCCGCCCATCTTTTTTTCTGCCTGGTAAGTTGTATTAAAATCTGCATCCATAAAAGAATAAGCAAAAGGCTGGCTTGGTGCAATATTTTTATATACTTTTTCGAGTGATGCAATTAATTGGTCTATATGCGCCGTATTTACGCGCAACGCGATACTGCTATTTTCATTTGATAAAAGAAAAACCAGCGGCGTTACTAGGTCGTGCAATGAATTGAAATTGAAATTCTTTACCACACCAATGATTTTAAATTTGCTAAAATCGTGTGTTTCTATATCATTCATTCGGTACAGAGATTTATTCAAAGCATCTTTGGATCCCATCATTTTTACAAACGCTTCATTTACAATGATGGCTGAACTGTCCGTAGGAAAATCTTTTGAAAAATTTCTCCCCGCTTCCATTTGCATCCCAAGTGTGGGAATATAATTTTCATCTACCTGCCAGATTTGTGTGCTTATAGCATCTTTCGAATCAAAAGTTGGTTCGGGAAAAAGCGGGCTATCACTTCGCCAATCACTTGTGGGTAAATAACCCGTCATCGTTGCATTTTCTATACCGGAAATTTTCAAAGCTTCCTCTTTAAATACAGTTGCATTTTTTCCCAATGCATCCGTATTTTTAATGATTAATACCTGGCTGCGATTATAGCCAATATCTTTTGTGCGTATAAAATTTAACTGGGTATAAATAACAAGCGTGCCAACTATTAAAAAAATTGATATTGCAAATTGAAAGACCACCAGCCCGCTCCTAAGCCAGCTCGACTTGAAACCATTTGCCAGCTTACCTTTCAGCACTGCTGCCGGTTTGAAGGAAGATAAATAAAATGCCGGGTAAATACCTGCCAATATCCCTACGATGATGACCAGTAATAATAATGCAGGCAACAACCAGGGTGAAAGAAAATCATGATATGTAAATGTTTTACCGCTTAATGAATTAAAAAAAGGCAATAAGGCAACTGCGATAACCAATGCCAATAACATGGAAAGAAAACTAATGAGTAAAGATTCGGAAAGAAATTGCGTGATAAGGTTTTTGCGTAAGGAACCCAATACTTTACGTACACCTACTTCCTTTGCCCGGCCCGCTGAACGCGCTGTAGAAAGGTTCATAAAGTTGACACAAGCAATAATTAATATAATCAAAGCAATCAATGAAAAAATAGTTACATATTGAATGTTGGAATTCACTTCAAGATCACCTTGCTTTTGAGAATATAAATGAATACGGCTAAGCGGCATCAACGCATAATGCAAATAATTTCCCTGTTTTTTAAATTCTTCTTCATTGATATTTAATTTTGCAAAAAATGGTTTTACATATTTCATGACAAAGCCATTCAACTGCGCATTTAATTTTTTTGCATCTGAAAGTTGGGTTGATTCTTTAGATTTCTTTTTCTCT
>CAYXHX010000096.1:0-8207 GCA_964464835.1 uncultured Chitinophagaceae bacterium
CTCGTTGGAGGATGCTTTGATGATGCGTTCTAAAAGGGCTTCGGGTTTTTGGGTGGGGTAATCCAATTTTTGACTATCACCAGCCGACATATATTGAATGTCAGTCCAAATGTTACCTAATGGTTTTCCTGCATATTCATCTGAATAAATTTTATATCGTGGTTTGTCATTTCCAGTCCAATAAATCAAATTCGGATTTTTAGCTAATCGTTCATCAAATGTTTGTTGTGTCCATCTCCAACCAACTGAACTAAAAACTTTTTTTCCTCCAATAATTCTTTCTTCGCCTCTACTACTTGAGTTTGATGATTGTTCTAATGCAACATGTTGAAATCGTCTTTGACTTTCAGGTTCAATATTTGGGAAACGTTGTTCTAACTCTTCTTCAGTTAGTTTCTCGTATTGTGATGTGAAAAAATAATTTTCTTGATTCTTTGAATAAAATAGGATTGTATCGCTTATTGAGTCATATCGCTTATTAGATAGACTATGAACTGCATATCTTTTCCAAATTATCTCATTTTGAAAATTATCGAATCCAAATATATCATCAAGAATTAGCCTCAAATACAAACTTACTTTTGAATCTACATGCACATAAATACTTCCATCTTCCGCCAATAAATTATGCATCAGTTTTAAGCGTTCGTACATCATTGTCAGGTACTAAGCAATTTCTTCTATCACGCTTTGTTTTTTCTCGGCGGTTTCGCCGGCTATTTCTATATTAAACCCAAAGTCGGCGCCTACGGCAAAGGGCGGGTCTATATAAATGAGTTTCAGCCCGCCTTCGCGTTCTATTTCTTCGCGCATCGGGCCATTGGCCAAAGAAGAAAGAATAAGTTTGTTGTCGCCCCATACCAGTTTATTGGTCCAGCCTTTTAGTTGGCGGCCACGCATATCAAACATGGAAAATGCATCTCCCTGCTTTTTGCTTTCCTTCCGCGGTTCATCAATATGTTCAATGCTGTGAAAAGGCAGCGCCACATTGGTTACATCTTCTTTTCTCCCGTTCCAAAAAAGGAATACATCTTCTTCATCTGCAAAAAGTTTATAGATATATTCTTTGGGCAGTTTTTGGCCGGATTTGATTAATTGGATGATATGTTCTTTATCTTTTTCGTTCATAGTTTTCGGCTAATTATTTTTTTTCAATTAAGAAAGGACAAGTTGTAAATTATTTTTTTTTCAATTGCGTATCAAAAATCTCGACTAAAGATGACTAAATCTCACCTAAGTTTCACCTAATCTACAAACTGATTATCAGTGTATTACAGCAAAACACCACCTAAACACCACCTAAATATCACCTAAACCCTTTTATCTAACATCCACTCTCTATTTTCATTTACTTTTATTAGGCCTTTTTTTCTTAAGGATAATAACAGATTGTCAACCTTTTTTTTCTTTTGAGCATCATTGAGTACATCTGATAATTTATCATAAAGCAGTACTTCTACAGTTTTTCTGGAAGTTGTTTTATACTTATCCAGGTATTCAAGGATCAGGTTTCTAAAATGGTTATCATCAAAGCTTTTGTTTCTGATATACTGCGCCTTTAGTTCTTCATCATCCACCGGCTGCACCACTTTCAATGAAAGAAAGCAATTTTTTCTTCTACCTTCCACAAGGCCTAATTTTTTCAGATGCCTGTATTCTTCTTCCGAAAGTATTTTTTTCTTCTGTACTTTATCCAATAAAATAATTTCTTCCAATTTGAGATCGGGAATACCTATGAGAATTCTTGCAAAATCTTCATCTAATATTTTCCCTGCGATAGACACTTTTACTTTTCCATCCGAAAGGTCATATTCGGGCAATGGGAAAAATCGTTGTCGCTGGAAATTGAATATCTTTCTGATTCCGCCACCTTGTGTTTCTATCATATCAAGGTTTTTCATCGCCTCAACCAAAAATGGATTCCGATAAATTTCTTCAGGAGAATCATTTAAAACCACTTCTTCCACAGATTTTGGAAGAAAGGCGCCATAGTTAGAAAATACCAGGTGATCATCTTCAAACTCTACTACATTAATTCTTGCGCCTTTTGTATAGTCCTGGTGGGCAATTGCATTATTCAGGGGTTCGCGAATATTGAAGGGGTCATATCTCAATAATTCATCAGGAAATAAAGTGTTATCTCTCAAATACCGGTACTTTAGATTTCTGATTTTTTTATACACTTCATTAACAGCAAGAATAAAAGGAGGCGAAAAAATTTCAAAGTCCTTATCCTGGTTATCAACTGTTTTTAAGTTCCAACGAATTTTCACAAAAGAGCCTAAAAAATGTTCTGATCCTTCTTTGCCCAAAAGAATTAATACTGTTCTGGTGATTTTACCTTTAATAGTCAGTTTTGCTTTATCCAAAAATTTTGCATTATTCCAGCCTGGCTCTTCTTCTTTATACTTTGGGTTCCGTTTAGCAAACTCGATTCTTGCTTTTTTGATTGCATTTTCATCCAAATCTTCGATGGAGGCAGAGGGGATTATTTGTGCTGACCAATCCTCATGAATTCTAACTTCAGAAAGTATGGCATTTAAGCGGGCTTGGGTAATTGCCACGAGGTTGTCATCAATGCGTTGCCATAATTTTTTGTGAGCATAAACCGGAAGGCGATATTGATGTTTGGGGATATGAAAAATCCATACTGATTTATTAGTATCCTCTGTTTTATACTCCTGGATTTCAAAATTTTCAGAACTGAGATTTGAGCAATCGTTTAGAATTTTCAGTTTGATACTTTGAAAAGTATAGTTATGAAAATCTGTTATGCCAACAATATTTAAAGTGGAATCTTGCACGCCAATTACCAAATGGCCACCTTTCATATTGGCGATAGCAGATATGTAGGAAATAATATCATCACCTTCATGACTGGAAATGCAATGCTTCAGGGATTTAAATTCCTTCCATTCACATTTTTCATTTTCCTGCGGAAAATTGCTTAATAAAAACTTCTTCAGTTCCTGTTCTGTCATTTCGCTTCAAATATTTTACAAACATCTTCTTTTCTCCCGTTCCAAAAAAAGAATACATCTTCTTCATCTGCAAAGAGTTTATAGATATATTCTTTGGGCAGTTTTTGGCCGGATTTGATTAATTGGATGATATGTTCTTTATCTTTTTCGTTCATAGTTTTCGGCTAATTATTTTTTTTCAATTAAGAAAGGACAAGTTGTAAATTATTTTTTTTTCAATTGCGTATCAAAAATCTCGACTAAAGATGACTAAATCTCACCTAAGTTTCACCTAATCTACAAACTGATTATCAGTGTATTACAGCAAAACACCACCTAAACACCACCTAAATATCACCTAAACCCTTTTATCTAACATCCACTCTCTATTTTCATTTACTTTTATTAGGCCTTTTTTTCTTAAGGATAATAACAGATTGTCAACCTTTTTTTTCTTTTGAGCATCATTGAGTACATCTGATAATTTATCATAAAGCAGTACTTCTACAGTTTTTCTGGAAGTTGTTTTATACTTATCCAGGTATTCAAGGATCAGGTTTCTAAAATGGTTATCATCAAAGCTTTTGTTTCTGATATACTGCGCCTTTAGTTCTTCATCATCCACCGGCTGCACCACTTTCAATGAAAGAAAGCAATTTTTTCTTCTACCTTCCACAAGGCCTAATTTTTTCAGATGCCTGTATTCTTCTTCCGAAAGTATTTTTTTCTTCTGTACTTTATCCAATAAAATAATTTCTTCCAATTTGAGATCGGGAATACCTATGAGAATTCTTGCAAAATCTTCATCTAATATTTTCCCTGCGATAGACACTTTTACTTTTCCATCCGAAAGGTCATATTCGGGCAATGGGAAAAATCGTTGTCGCTGGAAATTGAATATCTTTCTGATTCCGCCACCTTGTGTTTCTATCATATCAAGGTTTTTCATCGCCTCAACCAAAAATGGATTCCGATAAATTTCTTCAGGAGAATCATTTAAAACCACTTCTTCCACAGATTTTGGAAGAAAGGCGCCATAGTTAGAAAATACCAGGTGATCATCTTCAAACTCTACTACATTAATTCTTGCGCCTTTTGTATAGTCCTGGTGGGCAATTGCATTATTCAGGGGTTCGCGAATATTGAAGGGGTCATATCTCAATAATTCATCAGGAAATAAAGTGTTATCTCTCAAATACCGGTACTTTAGATTTCTGATTTTTTTATACACTTCATTAACAGCAAGAATAAAAGGAGGCGAAAAAATTTCAAAGTCCTTATCCTGGTTATCAACTGTTTTTAAGTTCCAACGAATTTTCACAAAAGAGCCTAAAAAATGTTCTGATCCTTCTTTGCCCAAAAGAATTAATACTGTTCTGGTGATTTTACCTTTAATAGTCAGTTTTGCTTTATCCAAAAATTTTGCATTATTCCAGCCTGGCTCTTCTTCTTTATACTTTGGGTTCCGTTTAGCAAACTCGATTCTTGCTTTTTTGATTGCATTTTCATCCAAATCTTCGATGGAGGCAGAGGGGATTATTTGTGCTGACCAATCCTCATGAATTCTAACTTCAGAAAGTATGGCATTTAAGCGGGCTTGGGTAATTGCCACGAGGTTGTCATCAATGCGTTGCCATAATTTTTTGTGAGCATAAACCGGAAGGCGATATTGATGTTTGGGGATATGAAAAATCCATACTGATTTATTAGTATCCTCTGTTTTATACTCCTGGATTTCAAAATTTTCAGAACTGAGATTTGAGCAATCGTTTAGAATTTTCAGTTTGATACTTTGAAAAGTATAGTTATGAAAATCTGTTATGCCAACAATATTTAAAGTGGAATCTTGCACGCCAATTACCAAATGGCCACCTTTCATATTGGCGATAGCAGATATGTAGGAAATAATATCATCACCTTCATGACTGGAAATGCAATGCTTCAGGGATTTAAATTCCTTCCATTCACATTTTTCATTTTCCTGCGGAAAATTGCTTAATAAAAACTTCTTCAGTTCCTGTTCTGTCATTTCGCTTCAAATATTTTACAAACATCTTCTTTTCTCCCGTTCCAAAAAAAGAATACATCTTCTTCATCTGCAAAGAGTTTATAGATATATTCTTTGGGCAGTTTTTGGCCGGATTGGATGAGGGCTATTATTTGGGATTTGTCGGTATTCGTCATCATAATTGAGTTCGTTTATTTTTGTCTTTCCAGTGTATTTTTTCCTACATTATAGGCATATACTGCAGCCGGCACGTATTGAATTTGAACCTGGTTATATTCTTTCACTCCTGTTTTATCAATAGTAGTAGAAAGAGCCTGTGCCAGATTGTTTTCGTTGCAAAAAAAAGTAAGGCTTTTTAATTCATTTGGCGCTTCAAAATAACGGTTGCTCCATTTTATTTCTACCGCCCAATCAGGCCTGCTTGTTTTGTGGCTCACGTTTACAAGGTCAACTTCACCGTTTTTCCAGCGGGCATAATAAGGTACAAAAGAGATGCGCTGCATCCATTGGCTAAAAATAGCTGTCTCCACAATGGCCCCCATGCCATCGGCCTCTGCTGTAAGAGGCGCAAATAAAGCGCTGCGCAATGAAGGGTTAGTAAGGTAAATTTTAAAAAAGTTTTCTCTTTGAAAACGCCCGGCTTTTTGGTCCACTCTTTTTACAATATGCACTAAAAAGGCTGCTTCAAGATAAGAAAGGTATTGCCTTAATGTGGCTTTTCTTACACCGCTGCTTTTGCTCAGTTCATCAATGCTGCATTCCTGGCCGCTATTCCAGGCAATGGTGGTGAACAGTGAGTTAAGCTCCTGAACATCTTGTATTCCATATAGGCTGGGAAGGTCTCTTAATAGCACTTTATCAATAATATCAGCTCGCATAAACCTGCCCGGGTTACTTTGTATTTCGGTATTAAAAATAACTTCAGGATAGCCGCCAAAGTTAATATAGTTTATAAAATGTTTATTTAGTTCTGTAATGTTTGTGGCAGTAGAAAACAGGCTGATATTGCCTTTCCAACTAATAGTATCCGGTTTGATGAGCGCCGCTAAGTTTTTAAGGTGGATAAATTCATAGAAAGTGAGCGGTGGCAAGAGAAAATCAGTAAAACGCCCGGCACCGCTTTCTGTACTTTTTAGTTTTAAAGCTGTCGCTGCAGAACCGCTTGCAATAAATTTTGTCTCGCGATTTCCATCCACTAATGTTTTGAGATGTACTTCCCAGTCTTTGAGGTATTGGATTTCATCAAAAAAAATAAACCATCCATCTGCCTCCATATTACCTGAGGCCTTTTTAGCCATTGTAAAAAGTTCTTCAAGGTGAATATTATTATAGATAGGGGTTTCGATAGAAGCATATAAAATTTTTTGGGGCTTGATACCATCAGCAATTAATTGCTGAATAGTATGATATAACATTACGGTTTTGCCTACTCTGCGTGGACCCATTAAAACGGTAGCCCGATGTACTGATTTATTCTTTACAAGGGGGTAAAAAAGATTAAAATAAAGGCGTGGTTTCAGAGATTGATAAAACTCATCCAAACTGCCCTTTGACCACCAGGGATTTTCAAATTGCAGCCTGGCAATTATTTGGTCTTCTGAAAATGGGTGTAATGGCATATAAGTGCAAATATAGTAAAATAAGGTTAATTGTGAAACCTTATTTAACCTAATATGGAGTTATAAGAAAATTTAAATGAATTTCGAATCTTATTTTACTGCCCATAATTTACAAACATCTCCAAAACTTTTCAAATCAATTTTCACCTCATCCCATTTTTCCTGTTTTATATAAATGGGTGAATAAGTGTATTCGTCTTGCACGGTTTTTACATCTTTGCACCAGGTTATCAATCGCTTTATTTTTAAAATATCATCGAGGTCTTCACGTCCTTTTGTTTCAACAATATAAAAAGTATTCGTTCCGGTTTTTACAAAAAAGTCGGGATAATATTCCCTGATATTTCCATTTTCTGACTGGTATTCCATTTTAAAATTAATGCCGCCTTCGCCCATTGTATTTTTCGCAAAAGCAATCACATCAGGGAACCTGTTTTCAAGGAAGGAAGCCAATTCCAATTCAAAATCATTGTCTGCAATGATTTTATTGAAAACAGATTTTTTAGAAATAAGGAATGATTGGTTTTCTGCAATTTTTGGTTTGGTATTTTTTAGTGAAATATAATTTTTCACTTCCGCAGTGCCTTTATCTGTAATCGTTAATTCATCTATTGCTTTTTTAAAGGTTGTTTTCAAAATTTCTTTGGTATGAATTTCCGATAAGTTGCGCATGGTTTGCGGGTCGGATAATGACACCTCTTTTTGAAACAATTTATATTTTACAAAGCTTTCTACTTTGGGATACAAAATATTAAATCCACTCACCAGCCGGCTGTCTTTTAAAATGGATGAAGTAAAGAAAGAGAGTACGTTTCTATAATCCGGTAATGTATTTCTGAAAATAGTTTTGTGTGAAAATTCACCATCAATGTTTGTAAAAACGATTTCTTTTAATTCATCGTCATTAAACTTTTTAATGGCTACTTTTTCATTATTGAATAGATTGATATTGATCAATTCAAGGTTTTTAAATTCGCGGTATATGCGCGGGCTCATTTGGGGAATCGGAATATCCAGTTCATCAAGATTTTTATTTGGATTTTCTTTATCTACTTCTACAATGATGGGCGAAAGCCCTTTGGAACCTTTTCCCATTGGGCTGTATTGAAATTCCACGCCTTCTGTTTTCAGGCTTTCTACAAATTCTAAAAATGCCGGTGTGCCTACTACAACTAATTTTTCTTCCGAGTCAAAAGAAAACATTTTTCGTAATCCTCTTCCAATGGTTTGTTCCGGTAAAATTTTTGAATCTGCTCCAAACGGCCTCAATCCCACGATGGTTGTAACATTTTGTACATCCCAACCTTCGCGCAGCATCAGCACTGATACTACGGCTTTATATGGCGATGCATCTTTATCAATATCATCTGCAGCGTTTCGAAGAATATCTAATTGCTCTTTATCTTTTTTGCTCGATGTGGTTTCTTTAATTTCTCCAGATCTATTCGTGTGAATCGTGAGCACAGAGCCTTTGAGTTTTGGATAATTGGATTCTAAAAATTCTGCCGCCTGATCAGCTTCATTGGTACTCATTGTCATAATAAAAAGAATGGGCGTTTTATAATTTTTCAATTCATCATACTGTTTTTCCCATTCCAGGACACCAAGGTGAATATAATC
>CAYXHX010000097.1:0-3664 GCA_964464835.1 uncultured Chitinophagaceae bacterium
TATGGCAACTTTTATCAAATCAGCTTCCTGTATATCACCGCAAAATACATTTAACTCATCCAGCTTTTTGGCTGATATTGTTGAGTATAAAGAAAACTTCCTTCATGTAATTCACCCGGATTATACCAGGTATATTGACCCGAAATTAGCCCGACGCATGGGGAAAATTATTAAGATGGGCATTGCTACTGCAATGGACTGTTTACAACATGCAAACGTGGAAATGCCCGGCGCTATTATCACGGGAACTGCATATGGCAGCCTTGAAGATACCATTACGTTTCTTACAAGAATGGTGGAGTTAAATGAAGAAATGCTGCCGCCGACTGCATTTATTCAATCCACGCACAATACAGTGGCAGCGCAGGTTGCATTGATGTTGAAATGCCACAACTATAATAATACGTTTGTTCATAAAGGCATTTCATTTGAGCATGCTTTGCAGGATGCCATGATGCTATTAAATGAAAAAGAGGCAACAAATATTCTTGTCGGCGGCATAGATGAAATGACTGATGTGAGTTTTAAAATACTTTCAAGATTGGGTTTGTATAAAAGAAAACCCATTTCAAATTTATCGCTTTATGTAGAAAAAAACAGTGGCTCTATTGGTGGTGAAGGCAGTGCATTTTTTTTATTAAGTGATCAATCATTACAGGAAAATATTGCTGAAATTATTGGATTGCAAACTTATTTCAAGCCCGGAAATGCACAGGCAATGGAGCTGAATATTCAAAATTTTTTATACAAACATTCTATTTCATTGAATGAATCAGATCTTATACTATTGGGAATAAATGGAGACATATCCAATGATAAAGTATATACTTATTTAGGGAAAAATATTTTTAAACATATACCACAAGCCAACTACAAACATCTCTGTGGCGAATATCCTACATCCGTTTCATTTGCATTATGGTTGGCCGCGATGATCATTAAAAACAATACAGTTCCCGGTATTATACAAGTACAACCAATGACCACTGTTCCGAAAAATATTCTTATATATAATCATTATTATGGTTTATACCATTCGTTAATACTCATTTCCAATTGTTCAAACTAAAATATGCTACTCGATTCTTTATATACAATAAAATCCCTGGAACATAAGACAGGACTGATTGTTGCAGGGCTTGAATTGCAAGAAGATCACCCAATATTTCAAGGCCATTTTCCCGGGAAACCTGTTTTGCCAGGAGCATGCATGGTTCAAATGGTAAAGGAAATATTTCAAATGGAAATGAACGAATCACTTCAATTACAAAAAGCAAATGCTATCAAATTTTTACAGATGATTCAACCTCACGAAAATAAAATACTGCAACTTCAAATACAATTTAAAGAAGTTGATGAAAGCAATATACAAGTCAATGCATCCATAAATAGTCATGAAAAATTATGCTTCAAATTAACAGGCATTTATAAAAAGGAATGAAACCGGGAATTATTTTTTCATTGCTTCCTGTTGTTGAATAAATTCTGCCATCGTTTCTACATCTATCAAAATTCGCCGGCCTTCTTTAGGATCATGAATAGTAATACCGTATTCTCTTTTTAACATCACAATTAATTCGAGTGAATCAATTGAATCTAAACCAAGCCCCTCGCCAAATAAAGGTGTATCATCTTTAATATCTTCCACTGGCATGGGAGATAAATTTAAATATTCAATGATTTGTTTTTTCAATTGTTCTTTTAATGTTGCTTTATCCATTTTTAAATTTTTATTAAACTAGTTTTTTATATTTTAGACCCAAATATGAAATGATTTGCAAAGCCAATATTATCAAAAATAAAGATAACACATTGGATAAGGCATCTTTTAATTTCGCCCCTTCAAGAAATAACGCATAGTACGCTTCAAGGCACCAATGCATCGGAGACAAATTCATGATAAACTGAAAGGATGAAGGCATCGCAAACGCAGGCACCATCAGGCCTCCAATTGCTGCAAGTATGACAATGGAAATAGCCCCGAAGCCATTTGATTGTTCCTGCGTATTTGCAAAAATGCCTACACATGTCGCATAACTAATTGCGCACAAGCCGCAAAAAAATGTAACAATGAATAACCCGGCGAAATCTGCAGGTAAGCTTAATTGCGGCAAACCGATATAAGGGAAAATAAAAACGCCTATGGCAAAAATAATGACAGCCTGCAACAAGGTTACAAGCAGGTAAGTAATTTGCTTGGAAAGAATCGCAATGTAAAAATTGGAAGGCAATGTTTTCAATCTCAGGAAACTTCCACTACGTTTTTCACGTACGATACTTGCTCCCAAAGATATCACAACAAAAAACATGGCAAAGATCGTCCATGCGGGAACATTATGCTGTGATGCATTCGGTATTCCCATTTGATCATCCAACGAAACAGCCACTTCACGAATGTGTATATCATTCTCCAGGAATTCTTTCTCCAATGAATCGGGCATTGCAGTTTCATTCAATGAAAAATATAATGTACGCAAAACCTGCCGGCTTTCTGTGAGCTGCAAAGCGCCTGCCAATGCACCTTTGATGGATTCACGCATAGATGTTTGCAGTACCGGTTGATACAGCATTTGTACTGGAATGCTGTCTTGCTTAGCAGATTGAGATGCATCTTCTTCAAGCCCAAATGCGTTTAAAGCTTTGCCCGTTAATACCTTTGCTCTTGCATTGATTGTTTCAGAAAATTGTGGCGGAATAATCATCGCAACAAATGCTTCATCGTGGCGTAAACGAATGGAAATGTCATTTTCATTTTCACTTTTTGAAATTTCAACAAGTTGAAACATGTTTGACTTTTCAATCCCTTCAATAAATTCACGGCTGATTGTACCAGTATCCTTATTACAAAGTATCAGTGAAATTTTATTTTTATTGAGTAAATTAAATGTACTGTTTTGAATACTTGTAACAATAATGACAAGTAAAATGGGCATAGCAAACATAAAGACAAGCCCTACCCTGTCGCGGGCAAGCATTCGAAAATCTTTTTGTATGGTTGACCAAAGTTTAAACATTTAATCCCTGTATTTTTTACCGGTAAGATTTAGAAACAAACTTTCCAAAGCATCATGCTGATATTGGCTTAATAAATTTTCAAGTTGATCATGAGCAATTATTTTCCCATCATCAATCAATGCAATTTCATCGCACAACTCTTCTGCTTCCACCAATTGATGTGAAGTATATATCAGCGTAGTTCCGTTTTCATTTAGTTCTTTTAAATATTGAATAATGGCTGTCCGGCTCTGCACATCTACACCTACAGTAGGTTCATCTAAAAATAAAACTTCCGGCGTATGTATTACGCCAATAGCAAGGTTTACCCTTCGTTTCATGCCTCCAGAAAATTTTTTGACGGGTGTATGTTGTTCTTTTATAAGTCCAAGAATATTGAGCAAAAATGACGTTTGTAATTTAATTTCATTTTTATTCAACCCCGTTAAAGCGCCAAAATATTGCAGGTTTTCCTTAGGTGATAATTCGTGGTAAAAAGAAAAATCCTGTGGTACTAAGCCAAATAATTGTTTTACGGAAACGCCGGTTTTTTGAATATCATTTCCCAACAGTTGAATGCTTCCATGTTGTGCAATGCATAAACCGGTCATCAACTTCATTAAAGTGGTTTTCCCGGAACCATTCGGCCCGAATAAACCAAACCTTTTTC
>CAYXHX010000097.1:3674-8181 GCA_964464835.1 uncultured Chitinophagaceae bacterium
TGGAATTGTCAAATTAAAATCTTGCAGGAAGGGTTGATCTTTGCCCGGGTATTTAAAAGAAATATTGTTTATTTGAATAGCCGGCACACTCATATCTCCCATTTAATTTTTGATAACGCCTTAAAAGCATTTGACTCAATACCTGCAATTTTTAATAAAAAATCTCCCATCTTATTGTAATCTTCCTGGGTACCAAGCCGGCCCTTAAAAATGCCGGAAGCCAGCACTGCCGCTTCTCTCCAAAGGTCGCCGGATTTGGTAAACGCTGTAGAAATTTCCAATAATTTTTCATTGGGAATATATGTAAATGCTTCCTGCAAAAATGCTGCATAAATATAGCGAAAACCTCCTCCGCCTGTTCCTATTTCTTCCTGCATACGTACCAATTGCGCCAGGTAAAGGCCTGCCTTTTTTTCACCCAATTGAGCGGGCCATTGCTTAATTTTTTTTCCAGTAAACCGTATGCCTTTCACACCGGCAATTGGCGCATAAGGTTGCAACATGCTGCGTGCATTTTTTTTGATGCCACGAACAATTGCTTTTTTAATTTCATCATTTGAAATACTGCCTTCATGCTGCGGAAAATAAATTTGTCCTCTTGGCGCCAAAGCGCCTTTTGCAAAACGTACACGTTCCAATTGATAACTACTCAATGTAGTAGGATGCTCCATCACCGGGTCACTGATTAAATATTGATCATTCATTTTTCCATACACAATTAAATTATGCGCATTAAAATGAAACCGGTATTCTTTGGGAAAATAAGAAAGATAGTACACGCCCACCTGGCAACCTGCGGGCCGGCCTGAAGCAAGCCTGTTATCTAAAAACTGCTGTGCTTTTAATTTTGAAAAAAATTTTTTTCGTGTAACCCTTATGCCAAGGGACTTACAGACTCTTTTAAAAATTAACCCGGGCATTACTCGGAATGCTATGACAGGGCCATTATTTATTTTCAGGAAAGGTATATATACAAAAAATAATCCGGCACCAATACCAAATGCAAGTGGTTCCGTAATTTGCGGAATACCAATATTGTTTAATAAACTCCTGGTAACGCCATTTTCGCAATGTGCCGACTGGAGATGTTCAAAATTATTCGTCATGCACATTCATATTTTTCAGGTCATCAACATGCACATTAAAAACAGCTGCATAGCGGGCTAATTTTTTTTCATTTAATTTTTGAAAGACAGATGGTTTTAGATGCCTTTTGATTTGCCATGTATAAAATCCTGTATAACTTGAAAGGATTTTTATATCCATTAAATTTTTTTCCATAAAAAAAAGTAAAGGGCTTGCTGCTTTAGTTTCCACTTTCATTCTCGCTGTTGCAATACGTAGTTGTATATCTTCCCAGGCAGAATCCAATGCTTTGTTTTTCACTGACCATCCTTCACTTAATGCTGTTGTATATTTTCCGGAAGCATCAGTAGCATAACAAATCTCCCTGGTAATCTTTCCAAGTGAACCCTTGTCTTGCGGCACATCTTCTTTTTTCATGTTGGAAAAATTTATAAATAAAAATAAATGTTAGCAAACTGTAATCATTGCATACATATAAGAAAACCGGGCGCTTTCGGGAACGAGTAATAATATTTTCTCCCCTTTTTTCAAACGGCCACTATGAAACAATTCATCTATCATCAAATAAACCGATGCCGCACCCACATTGCCCACTGTATATAAATTGATAAACCATTTTTCATACGGTATTCCTCCACCATATATTTCAACAAGGTCATAAATTTTTGTTTTAAAAAATTCGCTCGAAATATGTGGTAAAAAATAATCTATGTCTGTATTGGTTAAGCCTTTTTTATCAAAAATTTCTTTGATCTTTTTTCCGCCCAATTGAACAATGTTATCACTTAGAAGTGTGATATCCTGTTTGATGCTGAAAATGGATTTGTTCATAATTTCTTCAGGCGTATAATCCATGAAACCTTTTAATGATCCATCCGCCATTTTTTCTCCACCCATGTACATACATGTATCCATCACATTTGCATAAGATGCGCCTTCAATCCAATCCAGCCGAAGGCTTAAGCCATTTTCATTCGGCTTGTCTGACATCAGGAAAGCTGATGCGCCATCCGATAACATCCACCTTAGAAAATCTTTTTGAAATGCGATAAAAGGATTATCACTAAGTTCTGCTAATTTCTGTGCTTCTTCTTCAAAAACATCTGAAACAAGCAAACCGGAAAATCTTTCAGAACCTGTTGCCACAGCGAGTGTTGACTCACCGGAACGAATGGACAAGTAGGCATATTTCAGCGCATGCATACCAGCGCAACAAACTCCGGATGGAGATACTACTTCAATGGATTCGGCTTCCGGCAAGCATCCATGCGTCATTACGCCATGGCTTGGCATCACCTGGTCGGGCGATGATGTGCCGCAAGAAAGCAATTCAATTTCCTTTAATTTTCCGGGATCTTTTTCAAATAATGCTTTCACAGCATTGGCTGTCATCTGTGCATTCGTATGTGTGGATTTCCTGTTTTTATCCAATGCATAATAGCGATTGATAATTCCATTATTTCTCAACACTATGGGTTTGGACTTTGACGGAAGCCCATTGATAAAACCTAAATACAATTCCATATCGTCGTTTGGAACAGGATTATTTGGAAAAAAATGAGAGGTCCTGTTAATATACACATCAGCCATTGATCAATGTTTAATCTATATGTAAAAAAAAGTTTCTTTTTCTGGCAATTCGTTTTGCTGAAAAAGGTTTTACAAAAATAAAATCCAGTGTCAGCATGATTGGCGCTCCAATAAAAAAAGCAAATAACAAATAATATTTAAACACCACGAGCCAGCCTGTTTTATTTTTTCTTTTACTGATAAAATTTGCCCATGCCTTAAATATTTTTTCTGCAACTGATTCAATTACCAGTAAAGGATAATTTATTTTCACTGCACCTTCTCCTATCAATTCTTTCTGCAAATTTTTCCATTCATGTTGCTTCATTTTCTTCAGCGCCGTTGCGCCAAATATAGCGCAATGTTTGATATCCTTTTCAGAAACGCCCGGCAAAGGGAAAATGCCGAGGTAACGATCCTTTTTACCCGAGAGCATCCAATGAAAAATAGTTACAAAACTAAGCGGGTTTGCATGTGTATCCACTAAGGCAATATTGCCTGAAATGCTTATGCCTGCTGCGTTTAGCTTGTTTTTAATTTTGCCAAATGCATTTAACCACATATTCCGGGCGCCTGTAATAGTGATGACAGGCGTTGCCTGTAAAATTTTTTCAAATGTTTTGTCCTCCAATAAAGAATTAAAGGGAATGGATGGTGATAAAAACCAGGCCTGGTAGCCAAGAATAATTAAATCATACTTTTCTTCTTGGAAAGTAAAAAATTTGAGAGGAATTGTATTTCCCAAAACAGCATCAGGCATTACACCAAAAAACCTACTCGCAGTCCAGGGAAATGGATACTCTTTTTCAGGTGCAATTTGTATTTGTTCAATTTCCATTCCGTCCTCTAAAAAAGGAGAAAGGAAGGATTCAATAATTTCACCCAACTGCCCTGATTGAGAATAATAAATGGCGAGGATTTTTTTTGCCATGCAAGTTTAATTAAAATCTCCCGTGTTTAAAATGGATGAATTTTTACAATAATCAAGTATCGCTGATTGTATCACAGGAAGCAATTTTTTAAACGAATTGATCACCATTTTTTTATCCTCATCAATATTGGATTTATATTTTACCTGCTTTGGCGCATTTTCCTGGATTGTCAGCCGAAGGAACCTGTATTCTGCATTTGCCGGTTCGTTTTGAATAGCTGTTTCTAATTTAATACGGCCTTCTTTGAAATATTTTAGTTTATCAGAAGCCTTTTTTTCAAGCCCGCTTTTGCGCATCAATAAAGCGCCTTCAAAAGCTTTCTGCTGAGCAAATGAACTTCGCTGTACCAAATCAATTTCATTATTCAGTTGAGTCATTTCACCTGCTTTCATGGCAGCATAAAACGCTGCCCTGTCAAACTCCTGAATAATTTTTCCATGAAATGGTATCGGGAAAAATGGCAATAAAAATAAAAATGCTGCTACAATTTTCATAAGATTTTGATTCTACATTTGAGGTTGGCAAAATTAATCAAATTAATGCGAATTTTATGCCGGTAGCAAGGATGTAATTTTGAATTGTACATGGATAATGGATAATGATAAATTTAAAACATGATACTTTTTTAAAAGAGTTGCTTTGTATTTACCTTTCACGGAGTTAAAGCCTATTGATAATCATAACAATATTTTTTAGAACCTTATTATTTTTTTTAAATACCTTCCTGAAATATTATTCATTTAAATAAATTATTATGGAAATCGTAAAAGTAATTGAAGTAATCGCTTCCTCCACGAAGAGCTTTGATGATGCTATTCAAAACTGCCTCACAGAAGTCTCAAAAACAATTAAAAACATAGATTCTATTTATGTCAAAGATTTTAAAGTACATGTGAAAGATAATAAACTGGAATCCTATG
>CAYXHX010000098.1:0-8059 GCA_964464835.1 uncultured Chitinophagaceae bacterium
GCATATTTTGAGGTTGAAGTTAGATACACAGTTTGTGTGCGATAAATAATCTGGTCTGCTTCAGAAAGGCCGATGCCTGAAACACTATAAGCATCACCATTATCATTTGTACCGCTTCCGCCATTTACCAATAAATAAAACATAAAATTTCCTACGCCACTATTGGTATGTACACCGCCATAATCGCCGGATCCGCTATACCAGTATGTTCCTTTATATGTATCAGGCTGGCCTTGTGCATTTGGATTACTCATGTCCCGGATGATCCAGTTCATATCATTGCTGAGTAACCAATTCACATCACTTGGTTTTGCCCAAAATTGAACTGATTTACCCATAATATCACTTAAACTCTCATTCATTGCGCCCGGCTCATAACTATAATTCAAACCACAAGTATTTTGTGTCACTCCGTGTGTTAGTTCATGGCCTGTAACGTCAATTGCAGTTACGCCATTTGTACTTCCACTGCGTGTGCCGTAATGCATGGAACTACCATCCCAATATGCATTATCGGTGGTACCGGTTTGGTTAACATAGCTTGTGAGCGCATACCCATTGTTATCCACACTATTGCGATTAAAATTTGCCATATAAAAATCATACGTCATTTCCACGCCCCAATGTGCATCCATAGCATTGCGGTCTTTACCACTAAGGTTCCAATTGGCAGAAGAATTTGTATAATCAGGATTACCACTTACATCCCCCTTTTTTGTAATAACTCCATTACCACGGGAATAATCCCTTAAGCGGTAACTACCACTATAAGAATCACTATGGATTGTTTGTGTTCCGCTATATAATGTATTGCCCGTACCGGTTACATCAGAATAATGAATCTCATCTTTCTGGCCTAAGATTTTTCCGGTTTGAGCATCTACAAAATAATAAGCACGGCTTAAGGGTTGCATGGCATATACATCCACTTTATAAGCAAGCCTCATTTCCCTTGGGCTGATAATATCACCCGGGTTGTACCAAACTTTTGTCGCAACAGGTTTATAAGAAGCATTGGCATTGCCGGTTTCTTCTTTAATACGCTGCTCCATATTTGGATCCTGCCACATATATTTTTCAGCATGGACAAAATTAACAGCAGCATCTACCGCTTGCTTGGCTGAAAGCCTGGAAAATGAACGTTGTTGCATTAATGGATCGAAGTCTGTAACAATCGCGCCGCCTGCACTGATTATTTTCCCCGCTTTTGTGTGTGCAAGGTACATTGAATTTTCAACCGGGATGCCCTGGTACGATTGGAAATAGCGGTAATGAACATAACACAGTATATCGGTTTCGGCCCTTACCAAAACCAAATCGGAATTGGGGTCCAGCCTGAAAAAAGATGCGGCTGATTTTGCATTAAAGGATATTTGTTGCGCAGGTGCCAAAAGTGTAAATTGATTGGAAACACCTTTTTCGCCGGTTATTGCCTGGCGAAAATTGTTTTGCGAAAAACCCTGTGATGCCAGGGCCAGCAAAAACAGCGATAGGATTTGTTTTTTCATTTTGTTGTTGATGATTGGTTTGATGAATAAAAAATTTTATATGGTATATTTTTTTTGAAATAAAAAATACTAATTGTGCAATACATTCATAAGCATTTATAAATCTTTATAAAATCCATAAAAACAGATCAATAAAAAATACAGGATAGGGCTGCTTGTTCTCGGAAATCAATGAAACAAATCTCAATCACTTTTTTTCAGATTAAAGGGCCAAAGCGCACAAGTGAATGATGCGGGGGATAAGTTTCAAAATTGAAAATATTAAAGAAATTTAATATCAGCCAAAAAAATTGGCTATTTTTTACCTTAAAATTTTTTAATGTGCCGAGTGTTAATTTAAAAAAGGTATTCTTCCAAATACAGAATCAATAACTTCAAATAAAATTAATTGTTGTTATAGTAGTGAAACAATTCAATTAAATCTTTTTCCTTTTTACTTTTAATCTTATTCTGTTTGATAAAAGTTTCCATTGCTGCTTTTTTATCTTGTAAGATTTCAAGTATGTCCGAATTTGATAGTTTCAGGTGTACCAATTTTTCATTTGGCAATAATGCATAATAATTTTCCAAGTAATGGTATGTACGCGTGAACCGATTGGTAAATGGTTCTTTATTATCCAGGAAATAGGTGGAATAATATTTTAAAAGTGTAATCTTCCCACTATCAAGAACCTGGTAATACGTGGATCCATCGAGCGTATCATTAAAAGGAAAACCGGTTTTAAATATCATGCTTTCTTTACCATTGTCATCCAAAAATGCGATACGAGGTAAAATTTTTTCAGGATATTTTTCCACGCCATCTTCATCTTTATAAACCAACGTATGAAAAATGAGGTTGAAATAGGCAGGAATGGCAGCATAAAATTGAGTAGGAGATGTATATAAATTAGCCGGCTTAAAACTTTTGGGTAATGTATAATCCCCTTCAATTGTAATGTCTGTCCCCATGTGAAACCTGTCAGATCCATAAATTGGCCATCCGCCAATTTCATCATTCCTGCTGCCTTGTCCATTTGCGCTCGTAACCATAAAAAGAGTAGTAGCAAGGACGAGCCATACGACACCCGGATTTTTTTTCATCTAATGATTATTTTTAAGTGATCAACAGTCAAACAAATATACATATTTAACTCTTTAAAATAAATTCCTGTTGCGCAGCTTTTCGTGCAGGTATCCATGCGGCAAATAAAGAAATTAAAAAGACAGTACATCCAACTAAGAGAAAATCGAAAACAGATATTTTTACCGGGTAATAATCAATTATAAAAGACCCTCCCTGTAAACCAACCAGTTTGAAATGTACCTGTAACCAACAAATGACAAGGGCTAATAACATTCCACCGCCTCCACCTAAAATGGCCAGCAGGAATCCTTCATTTAAAAAAATATTTTGAATCCGCAAATTGGATGCTCCCATTGATTTGAGTACAGAAATATCTTTTTGTTTTTCTAAAACAAGCATTGTTAATGCGCCAATTACATTAAATGCAGCTACTGCCAAAATCAATGAAAGGATTCCATAAATTACCCATTTCTCCATTTGCATCACGGAAAAAAGGCTTTGATTTTGCTGATATCTTGTCTGCACTTTAAAAGATTCTCCCAATATATTTTTCAATTGTCTTTGAACATCTTCCGGTTTAGCCCCGGTTCTCAATGAAACTACTGCACCACTATATTCATCCGGTTTCAAATCAAGCATATACTGAATGAAATCAATATTGGTGAAAGCGTACTTGTCATCAAATTCCTGCTGTACTGAAAAAATACCTGAGGTATAAATCGTATATGAGTGCATGGCATCAAGGCTTGAAAAATTATTGCTCAACCTGTTTGGCAAGTACACCACCATGCCGCCAAGTTTATTTTGCGGATCTGCTCCAACAGCATTACTAATTCCGCTACCAACAACCATATACGGCGTTTCTGTATTTCCCAGGGTAAAATTTCCTTCAATTACGTGCTTATTGATACCATTTACTTTTCCATATACACTATCTATGCCACGTAGATAAACGATTGTTTGATAATCCCCATTCACAAGAACAGCTTTTTCTTCCACAAAAAAAGAGCTGCCTGCAATACCTGCTACCCTGGAAATTTTGTTACGGGTGGAATCAGGCATTTCAACGAATTTTCCTTTTTCGGGCGTAATAAGAATATCCGAATAGAAATCCCCATACATACTTTTCACAAGGCCTTCAAAGCCGTTGAAAACACTTAACACAATGATAAGCGCTGCGGTTCCTACGCCAATGGCCAATACGCTAATCCATGCTATGACATTAATTGCATTGGTGGACTTTTTTGATTTGAAATAACGCCACGCAAATAAGGCATTCATATTGGTTGAAATAAAAATGAATGGAATGGATAAAGTTTATTTTTCATGATCTTTTTTACCGGCTTCAATTTCTTTAAAAATTTCCTCCATTTTAAAAACATGGTCTAAAGTATCATCTTCAAAATAATGTATTACGGGTATGCGCCTTACCTGGTGTTTTATTTTCTCTGCTAATGCTTTTTTTATTTCCCAGGATTGTTTTTCTATTTTTTTCATTGCCGATTTTCTATCGCTAATCTGATAGAAGCTAAGATAAATACGAGCTTCCAATAAGTCTGGCGTTACCTTTACAGAAGAAATAGAAACCATTCCTCCATCCATCATATGGAGGCCCATCCGGGTGAAAATTTCATTTAAGTCCTGTTGCAATATTCCGGCAACCTGCCTTTGTCGTTTTCCTTCTTCCATTGCTTTCAATTTAATAGTTGTAAAATTAGTTACTTTGCCACTTTCAAGAGAATTTATTCATGAAGCAATATGCCCGCATTTTTCGGTATTTAAAGTCTTATAAGCCATCTATTTTATTATATGTTCTTTTTACTTTGCTATCCATCGTTTTTTCAATTTTATCAGTGGGCATGCTCATGCCATTCCTGGACCTGATATTTTCATCAGGATCAGATAGTTCTTCACTTCTTTCACAAACGACTAACCCAATCATTTTATTTGTACGCGAACAACTCATTCATATCATTCAATCCGGCGGAAAGATAACTGCATTAGGCATTATTTGTTTGGTGATTCTAACTGCAATCTTTTTTAAAAACCTTTTCCTTTATCTGTCTTATTATACACTCAACCCTGTAAAAAACCGCATTGCCAATTCCCTGCGGATTGAAATGTATGATAAAATTCTTGAATTACCCATTGGATTTTTTACGGAAAAAAGAAAAGGTGATCTAATGAGCAGGCTTACCAATGATCTCGGTGAAGTTGAAAGCTCATTAATTAGCGCAATGGAAGGATGGGTAACTTATCCATTAACGATTATCATCAATCTTGTTATTTTATTTTCCATCAGTTTACAACTCACTTTATTTGTTTTACTATTTATACCTGTGATGGGTTTTATTATTGGGAGAATTTCAAGGGTTTTAAAAGTGCAGTCATCAGAAGTTGCACTTAAATATGGTGAGACAGTTTCTATCCTCGATGAAACTTTGAGCGGATTGCGTGTTATTAAAGCATTTAATGTGGAGAATTTACTACGAACAAAATTTTTTAAAGTAAATGAAAAACTTGTTACTGCTAAAAACAAAATCGGCTATAGCCGCGATCTTGCTTCACCGATGAGTGAATTTATGGGCGTAGCCATATTTTGTGTGATTTTGTATTTCGGTGGCAGGTTGGTTTTGGAAAATGGCTTAGGGCTTGAAGCATCTGCATTTATCACGTATTTAGCATTATTCTACAATATAATTAACCCGGCAAAATCCTTATCCACATCATTTTCCAATATGCAAAAAGGCAGTGCCGCCATTCAACGAATTGAAGAGGTTTTAAATGCACCTGTTACGGTAGATGATAATCCGAACGGAATACAATTGAGCAATTTTAATGAAGCCATAGAATTTAAAAATGTTTCTTTTTCTTATGAAACATTTTCTATTTTGAAAAATATCAATCTTCGCATTGAGAAAGGAAAAACGATAGCCCTTGTAGGCAGCAGTGGCGCAGGAAAATCTACACTTGCAGACCTTGTCCCAAGATTTCACGATGTAAGTAGCGGTGAATTGCTGATAGATGGAATTAATATAAAAAATTATTCACTCAAATCTATTCGCAGCCAAATGGGTATTGTTACCCAGGAAGCTGTTTTGTTTAATGATACTATTGCTGCTAATATTTCTTTGGGAAAAGAAAATGCTGATCAATCGGAAATTATTCATGCAGCGAAGATTGCCAATGCAGATGGCTTTATCATCCAAAAAGAAAATGGTTATACTACCAATACCGGCGACCGCGGATCAAAATTAAGTGGTGGTGAAAAGCAACGGGTAACGATTGCACGGGCGGTATTAAAAAATCCGCCCATACTTATACTCGACGAAGCTACTTCGGCATTGGATACCGAAAGTGAGCGCCTTGTGCAGGATGCCATCAATCAACTCATGAAAGACCGGACCTCCATAGTAATTGCACACCGGCTAAGTACAGTAAGGCACGCTGATGAAATTATTGTTATACAAAAAGGTGAAATTGCAGAACGTGGAACGCATGAATCTTTAATGGCGATGAACGGTTATTATAAAAGATTGGTGGATATGCAAGAGGTGAGATAGATTTACTTGATTTTCAAAATAGTTACATGGATATTGAAATATTGAGAAATTATTGTTTGTCATTTGATGATGTAACGGAAGAATTTCCTTTTGGTAATGATACACTTGTCTTTAAAGTATCCGGTAAAATTTTCCTGCTTGCGGGATTAAATAATATTCCATTACAATTCAATATAAAATGCAACCCGGAAAAAGCGATTGAATTAAGGGAATCATATGACAGCATATTACCTGGCTATCATATGAATAAAAAACATTGGAATACGGTTATTGTTGAAGGTACTATACCGCCACATTTAATTAAAGAAATGATCAGGGATTCCTATATTCTGGTAAGTGCATCCCTTCCTGAATCCCGAAGAAAAAATAAATAAATTACCAGCCTAAAATATAGGCGAAAATGAGTGGTACAACTATCGTTGCATCACTTTCTACAATAAATTTGGGTGTATGAATATCTAATTTTCCCCATGTTATTTTCTCATTGGGAACTGCGCCACTATAACTTCCATAAGACGTAGTACTGTCACTTACCTGGCAGAAATAACTCCAGAAGGGCACATCAGTCCACTCAAGATCCTGGTACATCATTGGCACTACACATATCGGGAAATCTCCGGCAATACCGCCACCAATCTGGAAAAAGCCAACGCCTTTTCCCGTTGAATTTGCACGGTACCATTCACTCAGGCTGATCATATATTCAATGCCGGATTTCATGGTAGAAGCCTTTAAATCTCCCTTAATGCAATAGGATGCAAAAATATTTCCCATTGTACTGTCTTCCCATCCGGGAACAATGATGGGAATATTTTTTTCGGCGGCAGCAAGCATCCAACTATTGGTTGGGTCCGTATCATAATATTCCTCTAAAACGCCACTCAGCAACATTTTATACATAAATTCATGCGGAAAAAAACGTTCCCCTTTATCTTCGGCATCTTTCCAAATTTTGTAAATATGTTTTTGGATTCGTCGAAAAGCTTCTTCTTCAGGAATACATGTATCGGTTACGCGATTGTAATGATTTTCCAATAAATCCCATTCTTCCTGAGGGCTCAGGTCACGGTAATTGGGTACCCTTTTATAATGCGAATGTGCCACAAGGTTCATGATATCTTCTTCCAGGTTAGCGCCTGTGCAACTTATAATATGCACTTTATCCTGCCGGATCATTTCGGATAGAGATATCCCTAATTCGGCTGTACTCATTGCTCCTGCAAGCGTAATCATCATCTTACCATTATCGAGTAAATGAGATTCATACCCTTTTGCGGCATCTATCAATGCGGCTGCATTAAAATGGCGATAATGATGTGTAATAAATCCGGAAACCGGCCCTTTTTGCATAAATGTAGTTTTCGGGGTAAAGGTAATTTTTTTATAATTACCCAAAGCGTACAGATTTAAATTTCAAAGATTTTGAAATAAACATTCTGCATTTTTAATTCAGCTATTTTTGCAAAAAAATTTTCATGCCCGTATTAAATAGATTTGAAGCTCCCATCATTACTGATCCTGTAGATTATACACTTACTTTACAACCCTATCAGTTTTTCAGCCTGGATAATGGGGTTCCTGTATATTCAATTCATGCCGGTACACAAGATGTCATCCAGGTGGAATGGGTTTTTGATGCAGGCAACTGGCAGGAAGATAAAAGATTGGTTGCTGCGGCAACTAATTTTTTGCTAAAAAATGGAACTGCTTCAAATAATGCTTTTTCCATCAATCAACAATTTGAATTTTATGGCGCTTTTTTATCCATGCAGTGCCATGTGGAAACGGCTTCTATCACGCTTTTCTGCCTTAGCAAATATGCATGCAAATTAATTCCTTTGGTTGCAGATATACTAACGAATAGTATTTTCCCTGAAAATGAATTAGAAACTTTCAAACAAATACAAAAACAAAAGCTGCAG
>CAYXHX010000099.1:0-8038 GCA_964464835.1 uncultured Chitinophagaceae bacterium
AAAATTTTATTTCTTGCAAAAAAGGCCTTTCTTAGCATTTAATAAAATGCAATTTTTATGTCTCCTGCCAAAGAAAGAAAACATCCCAAAGCCTTGCCCTATTTGTTTTTTTCGGAAATGTGGGAGCGTTTTGGGTATTACCTGATGATCGGAATTTTTACATTGTATCTCAAAGACGTAAAATCTGGTTTTGCCATGGCGGAAGCAGAAGCATCCGATTTGTATGGGACATTTATCGCATTGGTTTTTCTCACTCCCTTTCTTGGCGGCCTTTTGGCCGACAGGTATTTTGGT
The DNA here is from genome assembly GCA_964464835.1 of uncultured Chitinophagaceae bacterium. GTDB lineage: Bacteria > Bacteroidota > Bacteroidia > Chitinophagales > Chitinophagaceae > JAFDXJ01. The sequence goes on from CAYXHX010000099.1 coordinate 295, forward strand.
TATCGAAAATCAATTATTGCAGGTGGCTTACTCATGGGTGTGGGATATTGTATGATGTCTATTCACAGTATTCCATCCTTATATCTTTCAATGACTTTTGTTATTCTTGGAAATGGATTTTTTAAACCCAATATTTCTACTTTACTGGGAAATGTTTATTCCATTCCTCAATATACAATGCGCAAGGATGAGGGCTATAATATTTTTTATATGGGCATTAATATCGGCGCTTTTATTTGCAATTTTTTCGGCGCCGTTTTATACAATACACTTGGTTGGAGCTACGCATTTATTGCAGCAGGGATCGGCATGTTTATAGGTGTGATCATTTTTATTGCAGGTACAAAACATTATCAACATGCGGATGTGAAAAAAGGTACAAGGAAAGGTGATATGTCTTTTACCAGGATTGTAATGCTTATTCTTGTACCTTCAGTCATTGCAGGGATAATCGGTAGGTTTATTCCCGGCTCAATCTTCGGTTCAGACAGTACAGATGCTTTTATTTTTGCCTGCATCCCGGTGATATATTTTTATGGCAATATTTATTTGAAAGCAGATAAAGAGGAGAAAAGGCCAATCGCTGCTTTGCTTGCCATCTTTGCAGTGGTGATTTTATTTTGGGCGGTATTCAAACAAAATGGTTCTGCGCTGAATACCTGGGCTGACCGCTATACCGATCGTGAAGTTAGTGGCACTACCGGGAAAATTTTTAATGCCTTGCAATTTTCAAGTTCTATTGGTTATGTAAAAGATTCAGTTGCAAAATATGATGCTGCATTTCGCTTGCAAAAAGTAGATGGTGAAATTATTAAAGAATATAACTACCATCCCTATTTCAAAAACCTTCCTACTGATCAATTGCCTGAAGAAGGCGGAAAGATTGATCTGTGGGCAACCAATCTCAGCCAATCCATCAATCCTTTTTGGGTAATTGTACTTACGCCTTTGTTGCTTGCATTTTTTGCATGGCTGAAAAAAAGAAATGCAGAACCAACAACCGCCACGAAAATCATGTACGGATTATTTATTTCAGGCATATCGGTATTGTTCATGATTGCGGCCGTATACGCAAGTAATAATGGTACAGAAAAAGCAAGTGTATGGTGGTTAATTTCGAGTTATGGAGTAGTTACAATTGGTGAATTATTTTTAAGCCCGATGGGCCTTTCAATGGTGTCAAAACTGAGCCCCATGCGCATTACATCACTCATGATGGGCGGTTGGTTTGTATCCACGGCTATTGGCAACAAATTGTCCGGCGTACTGGCAACCATGTGGGATACCTATGAAAATAAAGCCAATTATTTTTGGGTAAATTTTGTATTGCTCATGTTTGCAACACTCCTGATGTTGTCCATGTTAAAATGGTTGAATAAAGTAATGAAAGAAAAGGGTGTGCATTGATGCATTTACCAAATGGCAGGTGTCTCTTCTACAGAAATAATTGTTATATGCAACACCATTTCGAAGAAGAATTTAAAAATAATTTTTTCACTTCACCTCCACAAACGTAAACATCCATTTCACCGGGTTCTCCCAATCCCGGGCTTTAAAACTTCCTACCGGCGCTTTTATCCAAACCTCGTTCCAGCCTTTCTTTAAAAATATTTTTGTCGGTTCACGGTAAGTATATCCTTCATCAATTAATGGCACTTCGGAATTTCCTTTCATACCGCCCCGTTTCCAATTCGGTGGGGCAATCAACTTTCCATTTACCCAAACTGCACTATGTTTTTCATCCCATAAACCTATGGGCGGGCTGTCTGTTGCCGGCGAACGGGATAAATCATTGAAACCAATCCAAAAATTTTTCCATCCATCTTCATCACTCCATATTTTTGTATTGGCATATACGGTAGTGTTTTCTTTGGGATCATCCATCACGCCTGTTATTAACGGATACCACCAATGCCTTAAAACAATTGTTCCTCCAACCACTTTTTTTAAAACTTTTAATGTGGATGTATCGAAATGATTGATTTCAGGAGCCAATTTTTTTACAATATCACCATCATTTTCATAAGGCCCGTATAATGTCCACGTTGTAGATGATTGTGCCGCATAAGGAAAAGGAAGATTTGAAAAATATTGCCTTTGATGATCCATTAACCTTTGTTCAAATTCTGCAAAACTTTTTGCAGTTGTTGATCCCGGAGAACCAATTCCGGCAGTCCAGCCATCTATTCCACCACCACGCCATACTCTTTCGGAAAATGTAACCATCCCGGGATATAGCGGATTCATTTGGAAAATATCTAAAGGGGTTTCAACGCTTCTATCAGGCCACATGCAAAGCGTAGCGCCCAATAAATTGGAATCACCATTTTCTTTGTTGCCAATTTTTCTGAAAAACAATGTGGTCACTGCTTCAAGCGGATCCATGTGATTTAAATACAAATGCCTTGAATCAATTAATTTTAAATTATTTTTTTTCGATAAATTAGCTGCATCATCCATCCACAGTTGACGGATAACATCATCCGTAAAATTGCCGCCGGGTTCCCAACCGATCATTTTTTTGTGATAAGAATTAATGAAATCAATTACGCCAGGCAAGAAATTTTTATTGGTAATTTTTACTTCATCTGCGCCAATATGAATATATGGCAAGTCATAGGTTTCAAAGATTTCTTTCAGGATATTTTTGATGATGGCAAGCCCGGAATCCGTTTGCATTCCGGTTTTCATGGCTCTTTTAAAAGCAGCGCTATGCCCGGGCATATCTATTTCCGGAACAAGCGAGATGTATCGTTCTTTACAAAAAGCAATCAACTCTTTAAAATCTTCTTCGGAATAAAACTGCCCTTTATTGCGAATCATCGTTTGCGGGTCTGTTAATTGCGGGTATTGTTGTATTGCTAATCTCCATGCAATATCTTCCGTTAAATGAAGATGAAAAATATTCAACTTGTAGTTCGACATTATTTCCACCTGTTGTTTCAATAAATTCATTGGCATATAATTCCTTCCTGCATCAATCATGTATCCACGCCATGAAAATGCAGGCCAGTCGGAAATTGTACAGGAAGGGATTGTATTTCCATCACACATTAATTGACGAAAAGTTTGAATAGCATTAAATATTCCATGTGAAGTATTGGCGGCAATAATTATTGAAGAGGCTGTTACTTTAATGGAATATTTCTTGAGTTTTAGCTGTGGCTTCTTCCATATATGCTTCATCTTTATTTTGTAAAGCTTGTATTTCCCCAAAACGAATTTCTATGGATTTGCCTGCTGCAAAATTCTTCATGGGAATATTCCATCCATTTTGTTGCAATAAATGTTGCAATCTTTTACCTTCAGCCTTTAACAAAGAATCCTTTACAACTATTGCAGTGCAGTTATACAAAGTAAACCAGGATGAATCCCAATTCACTTGTTGCGGCATAGGAATGAGTGCAGGTTTTGCTTTGGCATCAAAAACATAAGGATAAATCAATTGTTGCCAAAGTATATATCCTTCTCCTTTCAAATGCAAACCATCATTGGTATATTTTTCATTCAATTTCCCGGAAGCGTCACAAAACGAACTATGCAAATCAATAAATGTATAATGATACAGTGCAGCACTGTCTTTGAGTACATGATTTATGTAGTTGATTTGTTCAGCCTTATTGGTATGCGATTGAAATTTTTCAAAAACATCATTTACCGGTAAAATACTTTGGATATATAATTTGGTGGAAGGGCTATTTGTTTGAATCCTTTTGGCTATTAAAAATATATTCTTTGCAATACTATCCGGCTGTTTATTTTGTGCGAGGTCATTTATGCCAATCAACAAAAATATTTTTGCAGGTTTCCTGTTTATCACTTCATTTAACCGATACAAAACACCATCCGTAATATCTCCACTGATACCACGGTTTTTGAAGCGCAAGTCATGGAATAATTCACTCCATTCAGCGCCATCGGTGATGCTGTTCCCTAAAAAAATAATATCATTCGAAGTTTGAGGGAGTGTTATAAAATGCGAAAGCCGTTGATGATAGTAAGTAGAAAATTTTGAAGAATCCTGGGCTTTTGCAAAAAACAAATTTGATAAAAGAAAAAATAAAAGGATACACTTTTTGAATGATTGCATGAGTTAAATATTAAGTGTTCATTCAAAGAAAAATAAAAAGAATGAAATATCAAACAGGAATTCATAATCAGTTCATCTTTTCTATTTTTGCCCAAAAACATAGAAATTCAATCTTGATGACAGATAAAAAAATATTGATGGAAAACAAACTCAATGATGTCATGAATTCCTGTACCGGGAAATTGAAATATTATCATTACCGGACTATCAAAAATTACATTTATTATTTGGACAAATTTGATACAGAGGAAAACCGGGAAAAAATATTTGAACAGATAAATGAATACCTCGATGTTCTAAAAAATGAGCCAAACCCCGATAGAAAGGTTTCAATGGAATACTTCAATAAATATATAAAACCAATAAGCATTTTTTATAAAGAAAGTTTCAGTTTTGTTTCAATGATAAATTTTGGAATTGCACTTTTTTATTTATCCGGGTTATTTTTCATAGAACGCTTTTTACAATTCTCAAACATAGCCATTATCATTTCCATAAGTTTAATTGGTGTGTATTTGCTATTTATTTTTTATAAAAAAATGAAAAAGAAAGTGTATGGGTTTATGTGGTAAAAAAGGCTGAGTATCTTTTATAAAAAACAATAGGATATTAAAACCTGTTGATTGATTAACGTTTCCTGATCGGTTGGTGACCCACCAACCGAAATTCATTTTCCCATAAAATTTCTTATCGGTTGTTGTCTGACCAACTGAAATCAACAATCATTAAAATATTGCCGGTGAAAACAACTGCAAAGGAGAGATTAAAATAATTGCACTAGTTAAGAAAGTTGTTTTCCTAAAACTTTGCTATTAAAAATTTTGAATTTTGTGTTATAAACTCAGGCTTAATTTCAGTTGCACGAAATTCGTTTTAATTTTTTGTTTCCCAAAACTATGGTTGTCTTCTCCTTCATAAGCATCATAATTGGTATTTGCATTTACCAAATTATAATCAAAAGCAAAACCAAATGCTTTTCTACGAACACTAATTCCGAAATTGCTTCCTAAGCCAAAAGCAATAATATTTTTGAAACTACTGGCATCAAAGCCAGGATCTGTTGCTTCTTCACCGTAATTAAAAAAACTAAATGATCTTTTATCTGGCTTATCTTCATTTTCATAATACTCAAAGTTTGTTACCCTCGCTGTTGGTGCAACCTGGAAATGAAGATTAATGATTAAACTTTCAACAGGATTAAAAGAAATTATCGGGCCCAATTTTGTTGAAACTGCAGCGGATATCAGGCTGCCATCAAGAACTACCATTTCTGCACCTGAAGAATTGCCATAGGTTTTCCAGCCATTTAGCTTATTATAAGTCATTGAAGATATAGTCCAATCGATGCCGTAATTGAATTTAGTTTTCTGGTCTTTGACTGGTTTGAAATAATAAATATGCCCACATTCAAATACAAAACCGGTACTTGCACCAAAATTACCTTTGAATACATTATCTTTTGGTGAAAGGTTATTATTTAATTTGTTTCCCAGCATATTTATACCGATATGCTGGTAACCTTTTCGGAATAATGGCCGTTCATGCTGAGCAAATAAAATTGTAATATGTGACACTGTCCATAAAAACAGTATGATTATTTTTTTGTTCATGTTACTTAGTTTTTATTATGAATGATATGATTGACAATGTAAAAATGCAATGAATCATTTTTATTTCCTACCGTAAAAACCCCGGAAAAGTTCCGTATTTTTCCCATTGTTTAATTCATGAAATTTTACTATAGGATAGCAAGCATAAAAAAAGAGCAGCCTTTTAAGCTGCCCTTACCGGCCTTTCCCGGCTCCTTTGTAAAAATCCTACTCTTTGTACAATTTTACAGCCTTTCTTCCGTGTTCATCATTGGTTAGAACCACTAAGTACATTCCTCGCGGATAACGGCTTACATCTATAGTGATTGAATTATCGCCTGCAATAGATTCACCGGTTATTTTTTTCAAGAGTTTCCCGGAAACATCAGTTAATTCGAGTGCATACTTTCCTGATTTATTTGTGTTGAAAATTACTGTTGCGAGTTTGTTTGCCGGGTTTGGGAAAACTTTAATTTCATCTTTTGATTGCTGTTCCGAATTGATTTTCAACATTTGAATATTATGTTGCTTTAAATTAAAATTAAAATTTATACTATGCAAAAATCCTAATTGTAATGCACATTTGTTTTCAATTGAAAATTGTGATATAGCAATTTCTCCAAAACTAAATTTTAATTTTATGTCAGAAGCAGAATATGATTTGCCACCATTATTTAATACTTTGGCTTTTATAAATTGTGCATTTAGGAAACCAAAAATCAAACAAAACAATAATAAGAAAATAATTTTTTTCATTTGTTTCCAATTTTAAATATATTAAGTGTTTTTCCAAAAATGTAGAAAGTATTTAACGGGTCATCTGAATTGCCATAATTTGATACAGCAATTGTTATTTTTTGGCCTGTGGAAAAATAACGGATATAAGTACCTGTTACCGGATAGTAATTACCTGTTGCATCTGTGTTTGAAGGATATTTGAATTGCTGTGTATATAAAGTATTAGACCCATTTATTCTTATTGCGATTAAACCATTTGCTTTACCGCCATTTGAAAGCTGGCTAAGATTTAAATTAAAAGCGATCAAATAATTCCCACTTGAAGGAATGGTATATTCGTGTGTTACAGAATTATAATTTGTATCATTGAAATTATTACTGACAAAAGCTATAATTGCTGTTGAACCCCCAGGAATAATATCTGCTACTAAACTTGATGCATCGCTTACTGTTGTTTTAAGATTTGACGTGTATGACGCATATTTTGCCGAATCTGCTTTGCGTGCCATTTCGGAATAAGGCACAGATAGTAGTTGGCTCGTTCCCATTTTTACAAAACCCCCATTCCCAACTATTTGTATTTCTGTTTGTAAAAATTTATCATATAATGCCCAATTGATATTGTTTAAATTACCAACTATATTTGTAGCTCCCACATCTCCAATAATAATTTCAAAAAGCCCCGTTGAATCAGTCTTTGTTTTTCTTGTTTCTTTATATAATACATTTCCGGTTGAAGTAGAGTCATGTATTGTAAATCGAAGTTTTATATCTTGATTTACAAGGGCTTCACCTTGTCCATTTAACGCTAAGCCCTGATAATTGAACTTCCCTGGTGTTTGTGCAATTGCATTTTGAAAAGTGAGAATAATTGCAATGATTAACATTTTCGTTTTCATAAAAAAAGTTTTAGATTTTTAAAAAAGGAATTTTTGTTTTGTAAAAATGCAATGAATCATTTTTATTTCCTACCGTAAAAACCCCGGAAACGTTCCGTATTTTTCCCATTGTTTAATTCGGGAAATTTTACTATAGGTTTCCCGATTGGTTGGTATCTCACCAGTCGAATTTCCCCTATCGGTTGTTGTTTCACCAACCGAAATTCATTTACCCATAAAATTTTTTTAATCCCGCTATACATACAATACATATAGATTTTACATAACTTTCAGTTTCAAAATACCTGCTCACTCCACTAAAAACATTTTTATGAGAAAATTATTAATAGCCACTTCAGCCTGCCTGCTGCTCTTTTCCCTATCGGTTGGTGTCTCACCAACCGAAATTCATTTACCCATAAAATTTTTTTAATCCCGCTATACATACA
>CAYXHX010000100.1:0-7973 GCA_964464835.1 uncultured Chitinophagaceae bacterium
TGCTCGACATGAATCCTGATTATTTTAGAATAGAATTTGTTGAAACAAGCAGGGAGACTGCATTTGAAGATTCCCAAAAATTAGGGATTGCAGGAAAAGAAACTTTTGATAAACCTGCATTTGTCATTGCCAGCGGTGGCGTAGCTTTAGATGGTGAAGATATAGTTGAAGGGATTACCAAAGGATTTGAAACAATTTCTTCAACGGAAGATAAAGAAATTACAATTTTCGGAGGTAAAGCTGGTGATGATTTATCACTTGAAGAAACGTATGTTTTTACCAATAAGAAAAGTAGAAACAATGCAATAGTCGCACTCATTATTGATAAAGATAAAATTGATGTAAGAGGTATTGCTACCTGCGGTTGGAATGCGATCGGTACCACGAAAACTGTTACTAAAAGCGAAGGCAATATTGTATTTACAGTGGATGATAAACCGGCATTGGATATTTTAATGAATTACCTGGGTGTTGAAATTAAAGAAGATGACAAGAACGAAATCGTAACCTTCCTTAGCTCCTGGTATTACCCGGTACAGTTGGAAAGGGAGCATGTTGATCCGGTAATACGAACCGCCATGTTTGCCAATCGTACAGACCGTTCACTAATTTTTTCAGGGAATGTACCACAAGGTTCGAAAATAAAATTTGCAATGCCGCCCGATTTTGATTCCATTGACAAAGTAGTTGCCGATTGTAAAACCATTAAAGACGATGCACAACAGCAAGCCGATGCATTGATTATGTTTTCATGTGTGAGCAGGCATTTATCATTTGGGATGGTAATGAAAGAAGAGATAGAACAGGTGCAAAATATTTGGAATGCACCAATGGCTGGCTTTTTTACTTATGGTGAATATGGAAAATCCGGTACAGGAAAAAATGAGTATCATAATAATGCTTGTTGCGTAGTGGCGTTGAAAGAATTGTGAATGGATAATTGTGAATTGTTAATGAAGAAAAGGGAACAAATTAAAATTTGTCAATGAAAGAAATGCAAAAGCCCGAGGGGCTTAAATATAAATAACCCCGGGTGAAACCCAGGGAAAAGAAAAAGAAGTAACCGAACCCTGAAGAGGTTCAATAAAACAAAAACGAATGAAAGCAAAATCAGCAGCGGAAATAAAACTTTTTGAGCAGCAAAAAGTAAGAACACATTGGGATGAAAAAGAAGAGAAATGGTATTTCTCGATAATTGATGTAATCGCCATTTTGACTGAAAGCATTAACCCCAGAGATTATTGGTTCAAAATGAAAATACGGGTTAAAACCGAGGATGGACTTGAACTGTCGACAATTTGTCGACAGTTGAAAATGAAAGCCACTGATGGGAAAATGAGAGAGACTGATGTGGCAGAAACCCAAGTGTTATTGAGAATTATACAATCCATTCCTTCCCCTAAAGCAGAACCATTCAAACAATGGCTGGCAAAAGTAGGCTATGAACGAATGCAGGAAATAGCTAATCCCGAACAAAGTTTAGAACGGGCAAGAGAGAACTGGCAGAAACTGGGACGCAGTGAGAAATGGATACAGCAAAGAATGACAGGACAGGAGACAAGAAATAAACTCACTGATTATTGGAAGGAAAGTGGCGTAGAAAAATCTGATGAGTTTGCTTTCTTGACAAACATTATTCATACTGAATGGGCAGGCTTAACCGTGAAGCAGCATAAAAATTTGAAAGGATTAAAATCTCAAAATCTTCGTGACCACATGAGCGAAGCAGAGCTAATCTTCACAGCCCTTGCAGAATTATCTACCCGCCAAATAGCAGAAACCGAAAATGCAAAAGGTGTTTCGCAAAATGCTGTTGCAGGAAAGAAAGGTGGAAAGATAGCCAAAGATGCAAGGCTTGCCCTGGAAAATAAAACAGGGAGAAAAGTAATAACTGATGAAAGTTTTTTGCCTCCTTCAAAAGAAATTAAAAAACTTAATCAAGAAAAAATGAAATAAAATGAAATTATTCACACTTCTATTTAGCATCATTCTTCTCTCAGCTTGTGCTGATAAAAAGAAACCTGATATCAACAGTCAATTGGCGGGTATGTATAAACTATACATCATAGAAAATAAAGATTCATCAGGTATTTGGCGGCAACAGCAATGGTCAGGCAATGGTGAAGGATATATTGTTTATGATGGCAAGGGGCACATGGCTGTACAGATTACACCTAAAGGCTATAAAGATTTTAAATGGCTGAGTGAAGAAGCATCAATCAATGTGGATAGTGTAAACAAATATATTGACACAATGTCTGTGGATCAATTAAAAGCTGCAGTAAGGGAATTTGTTTCCAATTATGTTTATGTTGCTGACTACACTATTGAAGATACGGCGGATGTGATACAGCATCATCGCATTTCAGCTACGATTCCTGCCATTTGGGGTACTAATGTGAGGCGGTCATTTGCTTTCAGCGGTGATACTTTAATACTCCAAATACTCAATGGTAACCGGAGGTTAAAATGGATAAAACAACCTTAGTTATTTTTTTATGAAAGCAAAATCAATCAAAGAAAATTCAAACGAAGAAATTCAACGAGCATTAATATATCAGTACCTAATCAAACAAAACCTTTAATAAGAAAATATGAAAACAAAAAAACTTTTTTCACCAGCAATGTATTTCTGTCTTATACTCATTTTGTATTCTACAAAAATTCAGGCTCAAAAAACCTTGGCCACACTTACAAAAAGCCAACAGGTGGCTGGATTCAAAGTAGCTTCTATTTATCTGAATGATGCAAATAAACCAATGGGCGGACGATTCATTCATGAAAAAACCGGTTTCACACTTGACTTGTTGCAGATAGAATCTGTGCCACAGGTATTTTTTTGGGTAAATACATTCCCGGTTTCGGATATGGGTGAGCCGCATACACAGGAGCACCTACTAACCACAAAAGGCAATAAAGGCCATGCATTGAATATTAGAGAAAGCATGTCGCTTGTAACTTCTAATGCATTCACCAACAATCTTTATACTGCTTATGATTTTTATACCGGCGCAGGGGTGACTACTTTTTATTCTCTATTTGAAGGTTACCTCGATGCACTTCTTTATCCTGATTATACTGATGAAGATGTAAGCCGTGAAGTATGTAATTGGGGCGTAACAGAAAACACGGATAAAACTTTACGGATAGAGGAAAAAGGATCTGTGTATAATGAGATGTCAACAAATATGAATAATCCCTATTCACTGATGTATGATACCGTCTATAAGCTGCTATATGGAAAAGGTCACCCGATGTCCTACAATTTTGGTGGCCTGCCTTCCGGTATCCGTAAATTAAACGCAGCAGAAATTTTGAAATTCCATAATGATAATTATTACCTGGGAAATATGGGAGCAATTGTTTCATTATCTGAAAATGAAAAGTTAGATGATGTTCTAAATAAAATGGATGAAATATTGACAAGGTTGAATGCAAGTTCAAAACAAGTAACACGTTCACCAAAAATTTTACCAAGGCCCAATCCGGGTAATAAAGAGGAAATTGCCATTGTGAATTATCCTTCACAAAATGAACAACAACCAGGCACAATAGTGCTTGCTTATCCTCCAACTGTTACTTTGTCTTCAACCGAATATGTTTTATTAAATAATTTTTTGAATGTATTTGCCGGCGATGCTACAACGAACCTGTATAAATTATTTGTAAACACAAAAACAAAAAACAAAGGTATAGATGCCCAGGCAGTATATGTTTATCTTGATATAACAGAAGGCCACCCGGTTTTTTTTGAATTAGATGGCGTAAGTGTTGAAAACCTTACTAAAGAAAAGGGTGAACTGGCAAGGCAACTTATATTAACTGAGTTAAAAAAAATTGCTCTCCTCAAAGACCATTCACCTGAATTGATAGAATTTAATAAACGCTTTGAAAATGCTTTAATAAATAGTGAAAGGGGTTTCTCAAAATTTGTTAGCAGCCCACCCAAATTTGGGTTTAGAAATACCGGCGGAAGTTGGTATGATCAATTGCAGCTTTTAAACCAAACAAATGATTTTGAAAAGTCGGTTACACTTCAGCCAGAATTTGCTGAAATAAAGAAAATCATTTCTTCCGGTAAAAACATCTGGAAACATTATTTGGATAAGTGGCACCTGATTTCAGATACAGCTTTTATAGCTATTAGCAAAGCAAGCGCTGAGCTTATTGCAAAGTCTGAAGCAGAAAAGAAGATGAGAACTGAAAATGAAATTGCTTCTTTAAAAAAACAGTACCATGTAGATGATGACCAGGAAGCAATCCGGCGTTACAAAGCTTCTTATGATTCCAATACAGTATTATTGGAAAAATCAGAACAATCATCAACAGTAAAATTTATAGATAACCCTCCACTTACTTTAGATGACCAGTTAAATTATAAACAGGAAATGTTGCAGGGAAAAATACCAATGGTAACTTCCTATTTCAATAATATGTCCGGCGTTACTACAGGTATTGTGATTGACATGCATATTGTACCACAGGATAAACTTGTTTATTTGGCCATATTCCCGGAACTACTTACACAAACGGGTATTATGTAAAATGGCAAAGCCATTCCTTATGAAGATATGGTACAAATGATGCAACAGCAGATTCTCGATCTGCAAAGTTATTATAGTAACAATGGCATAACAGGCAGGATAGAATTAGTAGTGCAGGGAGCAGGTAACAATGTAGCTGAATCAAAACGGGCTATAGAATGGATGAACGAAGTTTTAAAAAATGTAAACTGGCAAAAAGAAAATTTAGCAAGGATGAGAGATTTGGTGGAGCAGCAATTATCCGGCATCCGCCAAACCATGCAGGGTCGGGAAGAAAGCTGGGTAAACAATCCGGCTTCTGCTTACAAATTCCAGGGTAACCCATTACAACTTGCAACGAATTCTTTTTTAACCAGGGCCTATAATATTTTCCGGTTGAAATGGATGTTGAAAGATGCAGGAGATAAAACAACAGCAAGCTCCATCAATCATTTTCTTACATTGATTGCTAATGCAACAACTACAAGAGATGGCTTGAATAAACTTTTAACCGTAATGACCGCTGAAAATACAATGGTTGCAGACTCTGCGGGTGCAAACAAGCAAGTTGCAAGTGCATTTAATAATTTACCCGCTTCCGCAAAATCAATTGCAAAAGAGGCGGCAGTGGACCTTCAGCAAATGCTGAATGATATCCCTGATAATTCTTTGGATGCAGATTGGAAAGATTTATGCCTCATCATTCAAAAGGATTTAGCACAATCGCCTGAAAAAACATTGAATGATCTCAATGCCATTCGCCGAAGTTTGTTGAAGAAAGATAATGTCCGGTTCTTCATGATCGGTTCAGAAAATACCACAAACAAACTTCAGGAAAATATAGGTAAGTTATTGGAAGGTTTTAGTAACAATACTTCTGTAAAACAAAATTATTCAACAAAAAATATTATTGATGAAAATGTAAAAACCAGGATGCATACAGGGGAAACGCCGGTTTTTGTTGGCTTTATTAATGGAGATTCTCCAACCGGGGTATTTGTAAATTCTATTCCTTTTGTTTCGTTCAGGGATACCACTGAAAAAGATTTGCTGAGATTTCTTGCTGCGGAATTATATGGAGGTTTTGGAAAGCAAGGTGTGTATTCAAAAACAATCGGCGCCGGTTTATCATATAGTACTGGAGTTGGCGCTTCCCCAACTTATGGAGAGTTTTATTATTATGCAGAAAGGACACCCTTATTGCCCCAGACATTACAATATGTCATTGATGAAATAAAACGTTCTCCAGTTGATACATCAATGTTGGATTATGTGATTTCTCTTGCCGTTGGCAATTTTCGTTCGGCTGATGATTATGAAAGCCGGGGTATAGCAATGGCCAATAATCTTGCAGACAATATTACACCTGAACTCGTAAAAAATTTCAGGCAGTCCATATTGAAATTAAGAAAGCAACCCGGGGTAATAAACAATATTTATAAATACAAAGATGCAGTGTACGAAAGAATATTCCCGGGGTATGGTATTGCATCCAAAGAAGTGAAGGGAGGAATATTTTTTGTTATAGGTGCGGAAAAACAAATGGTTGCTTACGAAGCTTATTTGAAAAAAATGAATGGAGATAATACAAAATTATTCCGCCTGTTTCCACGGGATTTCTGGATGAGGGATAAATAAAACTGATTTAATAAAATATGTACCTGATTTTTTTAATTAAATAAAATGAAAGCAAAATCAATCAAAGGGCAAACTCCCGAAGAAATTCAAACCGCATTACTACAAAGCATGAGTGGCGGCTTCAAACCCACGCTGGCTTTTGTTTTCATCACCAATGCAGAAGACATTGAAGATGTTTCAGCAATGCTGGATACAGAAGGTATTTCCATTTTCGGCGCAAGCACAGCAGAAAAATTTAATGAAGAAGGTATAGAACCCACAGGCATTGTTACATTATTGCTCGACATGAAACCTGCTCATTTCAAAATTGTTTTAAAAGATTTTGGTTCAGGTTCCGTGTATGAAGCTGCCAATGCAGTTGGAGAAGCCGGTAAAAAACGTTTTAGCCATCCTGCTTTTATTATTTCCACAGCCGATATAAGTATTCCGGGCGGAGATATTATAAAGGGGATTTTGGACAAAGCGGGAATGGATGTTCCTGTTATTGGTGGTGGCGCAGGAGACCCTGTGAATTTTTCCGGTATCGTATTCACCAATCATTCGAAAAGTAATTCCGGATTATTGTCATTGATAGTGGATGAAGATAAGGTGGAAGTAAAAGGTGTTGCCGTGTCCGGATGGAAACCTGTAGGAACTGAAAAAAAGATTACTAAATGCGAAGGCAACTGGGTTTATACAATAGATGATGAACCGGCGATGGATGTAATAAAAAAATTTCTCGGAAAAGATATGATACTAAACGATAAAGCAGTTGGGATAGACAGTTTCCCTTTACAGGTTCAAAGAGCGGGGGGAAAACCTATGATGCGGCCTATTGTATCGTGGAATGATGAAGATAAGTCCATTATGTTAGGCGCTGTAGCGGAACAGGGTTCTATGTTTCGCTTTTCACTCCCTCCCGATTTTGAAGTGATTGACACTGTAATTGAAAGTGCCAAAACGATAAAAGAAAAAGAATTGCCGGAGGCAGATGCAATGGTTATTTTTTCCTGCGTGGGCAGGCTTTCACAATTGGGGCCGATGTTGTCCGCCGAATTGGATGGACTAGCCGGAACCTGGAATAAACCAATGGCAGGATTTTTTTCACTCGGAGAATATGGAAAGCTGGATGATACACGGCCGGAATTTCATGGCACAACGGTGAGTTGGGTGGCGTTGAAAGAATTGTGAATGGATAATGGTGAATGGATAATGGTGAATGGTGATTTTAAATTGATGGATATGAAAGAGAATATTATTAAAACAAAAAGTTTTGCGCTTGCGCTGCGGATAATTATACTGTATCAATTTTTGCAAATAGAAAAGAAAGAATTTATTTTAAGTAAACAATTATTGCGATGTGGAACGTCCATTGGTGCTATGGTTCGGGAATCAGAACAAGCTGAAAGCAAGATGGATTTCATACACAAATTAGCGATAGCACAAAAGGAAGCAAACGAAACAGAATATTGGATTGAACTGCTACACCAATCTGGGTATCTCGATAAGCAACAATATGAATCAATATTTCAAGACATCACCGAAATAAGGAAATTGCTGGCTTCAATAATCAAAACCTCAAAAGTAAATAGAGAATCAAAATAATTCACACAATTAAAAATTAACCATTCACAATTAACCATTAAATAAATGACCGCAAAATCAATCAAAGGAAACTCCGCAGAGGAAATACGAGCTGCATTGCAACAAAGTATGGTAGCAGATTTCAAACCTACATTGGTCATTGTTTTTCTTTCTCTGCACGTTGATAGAAAAAGTGTAAGCAAGATTTTTGATGATGAAGGCATTCCGATTTTTGGCGCCACCACCAAC
>CAYXHX010000101.1:0-464 GCA_964464835.1 uncultured Chitinophagaceae bacterium
TTTTACATATTTTTTTTTTATGGTCACTGTTCATTTTCATGGAGATTGTCCTGGTAGTATGGAAAAAATTTATATAAAACAGGGATGGCGCCCAGGCTTGCAAAAATGAAAAAGTTTTGGCCTACATCACTGAATATGCGTGTAAGCCCATATTGTTCCGGCAAGAAAGAGCCGTCTTTCACAAAGAAATAATTATTGACCACGCCAAACAATACGCCAATATAAACAAGTATGGATGAAATAATGGCTTGCTTGCGGATTCCGGACATGTAGTAAATTAATAAACGAAATTAGAAGTTTGGATTAGCATTACTGATTTGTACATAATAATTTTTATCTATGTAATCACTTGTAAAAAATTCCAGTTCTTCATTCTTAAGTTTAATAGTTTGCCATTCTTCCGTAGGTTTTAAAATAAGCGCTGCCTGGTTTTGATCTTTTGGAAAAACGAGCGGCATATTAAA
>CAYXHX010000101.1:474-7958 GCA_964464835.1 uncultured Chitinophagaceae bacterium
CGTAGGAATTTGTGTGGTGCGCAAATACTGGTCAAATACTTTGTTGAAATCAATCCCGGATTTTTTATTGATATAATTTTCTACCTGGCCTGTAGTAACGGTTTGATGATAAAAAGTTTTATTAAGCCCTGTTAAAATACTCCTGAAAAGTGCATCATCATTGATGATGTGGCGAATGGCCTGTATCATGTTGCCGCTTTTGTAATACATATCCCCACTGCCTTCATTATTTACGCCATACTTGCCGATAATGGGAATATCATTTTGAATATTTTTCCTGGTACCGTACACATATTCATTGCCGGCTTCTTTGCCGAATAAACATTCTGTATATAAGCTTTCACTGTAATTGGTGAATCCTTCATGCACCCACATATCTGCAATATCTTTTGTAGTGATATTATTGGCAAACCATTCATGGCCGCTTTCATGAATGATAATAAAATCCCATTTCAATCCCCAACCAGTTCCGGATAAATCTCTTCCTAAATAGCCATTTTTAAAATGATTGCCATACGCTACTGCACTTTGATGTTCCATACCAAGATGCGGGGCTTCCACCAGCTTATAACTATCATCATAAAAAGGATAAGGGCCAAACCAATATTCAAAACAATGCAACATGCTTTTGCTTTGCAGGAATTGGGTACGCGCTCTTACTTCATCATAATCGAGCGCCCAATATTGCAGGTCCAGCTTGCCTTTCAGGCCATTGATGGTATCTTCCCAATGAACATATTTCCCAATATAAGGAACAATATTATAATTGTTAATGGGATTGATTACTTCCCAGGTATAAGTTGCCAGGCCATTTTTCTTTACTGTATTTTTCAGCCGGCCATTACCCACCGCCACAAGTGTATCGGGAACTGTGATTCGGAGTATTGCGCCATTATCCGGTTCATCGCCCTGGTAATCTTTGCAAGGATACCACACACTGGCGCCAAGCCCCTGGCAGGCTACTGTCATCCACGGGCGGCCCAAAGAATCTTTAGTCCAAATCCATCCGCCATCCCAGGGTGCACGCTTTGCTTCACGCGGTTTTCCATGATAGTAAAAGGTGATCACTTCATTTCCTTTTTTATGATTCCCTGTTTGGATATACCATGCATTTTTATCATCGGGGATTTTTTTAAATGCCACATGTTGATTGTTCATTTTTACACTATCAATCATCATCGGGTCCTGTAAGTCAATCTGCATGGGCTTATTACCATTTTCTACAACTTTAAAACTCATTGTAACAGAAGCGGAAATGGTTTTGCTTTTATAATCAGGTTGTACGGAAATATCATATTTCATTACATCCCACCATGCACGTTCGGGTGTTACGGAACCACGCAAAGTATCTGCATGTGTAAATGTTTCGGGCTTTTGTGCAAATAAAAAAAATGGGAACATAAGGCAAAGCGCAACAATATTTATTTTTTTCATTTTATTATTTTTATAAATTAAAACCGGGTTTCAAATATCATCTAATCTATTTTCATTATTTTAATAATTATTCGAATAACAAATTAGATGCAATAAAATTAGGATATTCGGGCTTGAATGTTCAATAAAAAATATATAAGCGGAAAAGCCTTTCACGGAATTGGCTGTTTTCTTTTAATACTGAATATTTTTTTTGCATGTACAGCCGAAGTTTCCAAAGACAAAAAAATATTTTATTACAATGAAACGAGTGGGATCAGCAGCCTCGATCCGGCGTATGCGAAAAATCTTGCCATCATGTGGGCGATCCATCAATTGTACAATACTTTGGTGGAAGTGGACAGCAATCTTGTGATGAAACCTTCACTTGCGAAAAGTTGGGAAATAAGCGATGACCATACAACATATACTTTTCATTTAAGGACAGATGTTTTTTTTAATGATGATCCTGTTTTCCCGAAAGGAAAAGGAAGAAAATTAATTGCTTCAGATGTGGCGTATAGTTTTCGGCGTCTAATAGACCCGAAAACTGCAAGTAGTGGTGCATGGATTTTTAATGACCGCATAGCTGAAAATGGATTTTTGGCATTGAATGATTCTACTTTTCAATTAAAATTAATAAGGCCGTTTCAGCCAATTTTAGGAATTTTAAGCATGCAGTATTACAGTATCATTGCACATGAAGCGGTGGAAAAATATGGCACTGAATTTCGCAACCATCCCTGTGGCAGCGGGCCTTTCAAACTTCAATACTGGCAGGAAGGAGAAGCAATGGTGCTGGAAAAAAATGATCATTACTGGGAAAAGGATTCTTTGGGCAACAGGTTGCCCTATTTAGATGCAGTAAAAGTTTCATTTTACAACAATAAGGCAACGGAATTTTTAGAATTCAGGCAAGGCAGGTTAAGTTTTATAAATGATATTGATCCTTCTTTTAAAGATGAAGTACTCACACGAAAAGGTGAATTGCGGGAGCAATGGAAAGATAAAATTGATTTACAAAAACATCCTTATTTGAATACAGAATACTTTGGAATTTTAATGGATACGGCAAATGAGCTGGTACAAAATTCACCATTAAAAATAAAAGCAGTACGGCAAGCCATTAATTATTCCATCAACAGGCGGCAATTGATTATGTATTTGCGTAATTCTATTGGATACCCGGCAGAAAGCGGTATGGTTCCATTTGGTTTGCCTTCTAAAAATGCAGATAGTGTAAAAGGCTATTTGTATAACCCGGATACAGCACGGGCTTTATTAAAAAAAGCCGGCATTGATGTGAAGGCTGCACCGGTAATAAAATTATTAACGATTTCAACCTATGCAGATATTGCAAGTTTTGCCGCGCATGCCATAGAGCAAACCGGCTTGAAAGTGCAGGTAGAAGTCATTCAAAAAAGTTTGTTGTTACAACAAACTGCGCAGCAACAAGCATTATTCTTTCGTGCGAGTTGGATTGCAGATTATCCTGATGCGGAAAATTATATGGCACAGTATTACAGTAAAAATCCATCGCCGCCCAATTATACAAGATACAATAATCCTGCATTTGATATATTGTATGAAAAAGCTTTGGGTGAAACGAATGATTCTCTTCGTTATATATTGTATCGAAAAATGGATCAGCTTGTTATGAATGATGCGCCAGTAGTTCCTATTTGGTATGATGAAGTGATACACCTTGTACAGCCCGGTATTACAGGGTTTTATCCAACCTCGATGAATATGCTGGAGTTGAGGACAACGGATATACCTGCATCAAAATAATTTTATTTTAATTCTATCAATTGAAATAGCAGCGACAGTTCTTTAATTGATGATTGTATGCGGTCTGCATGTGTATCTGTTATAAAAACCTGCCCATCATTTTCTACGCATACTTTATGTAATAAATGTTGCATTCTTTCTTCATCCAATTTTTCAAAAACATCATCGAGTAATAAGATGGGCGCTATTTTTTTATGTTCTTTGATGATTTGAAAGGCAGCGAGTTTTAATGCAAATAATAAGCTTTTCCTTTGCCCCTGCGATGCAGCATTTTTAAACATCAAGCCATTGATTTTTATTTCAAGATCGTCTTTGTGAATGCCATTCCCGGTACGTTGCAGAAACATATCCCGATCTAAATTTTGTTTCAGCAAATCATCTATGTTTTCTTCGAGTAATTGGCTGAAGTAGGAAAGTGATACACTGTCTACATTCCCCGAAATATATTTATATTCATTTTCTGCAAGGGGCAGGAATGTTTGAAAAAATATTTTTCTTTTTTCAAAAATAAAATTGTTTAATGCTACGAGTTGAATATGAAATGAATGTAATAAATCTTTATCAGTAAATTGATTGGAGACAGCTGTTTTAAGAAAACTATTCCGCTGATCCAACACTTGTTTGTATTCAATTAATTTTTTCAGATAAAAATGATCCGTTTGAGAAATAATGGTATCTATAAAATTCCGGCGCATTTCAGGCACGCCTGAAAGCATGAGCACATCATCCGGTGCAATAAATATTGCAGGAAATTTCCCGATATGGTCAGAAAATTTTTTGCAGGTTTCATCATTTACCACAATTTCCTTGCGGCCATTCTCCCGGTAAATGCAAATAATTTTTTGCGTTCCAGCACCACTCCAAAAATCCCCTTCAATCCGGAAACCCTGCATGCCTGTAAAAGCGTTGGTATTTTCCGGTTTTGAAAAATAGCTTTTTGTAAAACACAGGTAATGAATGGCATCTATGAGGTTTGTTTTACCACTTCCATTTGGCCCACATATACAGACAATTTTTTCATTGAACTCAAATGAGCGGAAATCATAGTTCCTGAATTGCGATAAAATTATTTTTTGTGTGTGCACATGTGCAAGATAAGCGTTGAATTTTATCTGTCAAGTTTGTGAAATTTTCTTTTATATTCAGCAGCAGTTTGATTAAGCCCGAAGGGGTTGTAGCGTATTCCACAAACTAATTGGGAATTTATGATCAACTAAAAAAATGATGGAGGATTTTTTGCTGACTTTATTGGCCATTATCCAACAAAAATCAGTGCTGGATTTCAGCCTTGTATGCGCAGGTTCATAAATTCCGGGATTGCTTCTACCCGGCAATGCCGGCATAGTGCGTTTGCCTCAAGGTGGTATTCCAAATATCAACCATCTACAGTTTCAAATTTTTATTTTTCACCATAAATTACCAATGCGCTTGAATCAATTTCTATATGTCCATCCGGGAATTTATTATTGATAGCTTTAATGGTGTCTGCTTTTATTTTTTTTCTTACTTCATCAGAAGCTTTATTCAGTATTGCTGCAATAGGTGCGCCGAGTTCTATTTGCATCAACCAATATTGTTCTGCAGATTCACAACGTAATTTTTCATCAACCTCAACCTGTTTAATATTTTTGAAGCCGGCATTGGAGAACAAGCCTTTCATTAATCCATCTTTGGCACAACGAAACATGCCGGGTGCATCATCCGGCCTTGGCGGCAATGCTACATTATTTTTGATGGCATTCATGACAGCCGTTATCCAAAAATTTTTTGCCGGTATATTCCATACAGCAACAGCAATTCTTCCGCCCGGTTTTAAAACGCGTGCCATTTCATTCGCAGCTATTTGCATATCGGGAAAAAACATAAAACCAAAACGGGAACTGATGGCATCAAAATGATTATCGGGAAATGGAAGTTCGCATACATCGCCGGCGACAGTTTGAATATTTTTAATTCCACGCTTGTTTGCATTTTCGCGCGCAACAGCCAACATTTCTTCAGCAAGATCAAAAATTGTGACATCGCCATGTTTTACAATTGCTGCAATGGAAAGAGCAGGTTCCCCGGTGCCTCCGGCAATATCCAATACATGATCGTGTTCATTTAATTGTAATACACGAATCATTTCATCACCTGTAGGTTTTAAAAAATCCATGGTAAAGTCATTCCATTTTTTCCAGCCTGCAGAAAATTCATTCCAGGAATTTTTTTGTTGCATGCGGATTTGTTCAAGTTTTTCATTCATTTTATTAGTTTGATGCAAACCGTTCACTCAAAATATATTGCTCCCAAAGTTGCCCAATATCATTCCGCTGGTTCAATGGATTAAAATTGGCTATAAGGGCATTTCTGATTCCATTATCAAAGAAATAATTTTTGGTAAATTATGTAAATTAGTCCAGTCAAACAACCTAATTTATATAAATTAGTCCATTCGGGTAACCTAATTTGTATAAATCAACTTAAATTCATTCTTTCATGAATAAAAAATAGTTGCTTATTTTAAATAATTCCAATTGATCAGCACATTCCAAACCAAAGGTGCATCATGCAAATTTAAGAAGCGGTGTAATGGGTCAAATGTAAAAGCAATGATGCTGCCACTGCCAACAGGCACATTAAAAATTGCACCTTGCCCGATGATTGCATCTTCATTTTTTACCATACCGGAAAGTACATAAGGTACATCATCCTGTGTATCTTTTTTTGCAGATGATGTTTCTTTTTTATCCGGCATTCCAAGAATGGGGCCATCATATTTTTCTTCATCTTTCAAAGGCCTTGTGCCGTATTGCAACAGCATCATATCGCGTTTATCTTTATCCACCTCAAGCAAAGGGCCATTGCCCCTGAAGATGGGAAATATTTTCGGAAAGCCATATAACACGGGACTTTCAGCTTTTCGCACTTTTACATTTACAACAGAACCCGGGTGAAAAAGCCCGCCGGAATTTGCACTGTATAAATCGTTTGCAATACCGGCATCGGCCAATATTTCTGAAGCGTTATCCAGGCTAATAATTACGCCTCCGTCTTTTACAAAACTGTTTAATGCAGCCATGCCTTCAAAGCCTGCGCCGCCGGTAATATCATTTGTTGAATCCGGGAAACCATGCGAAGGATACTCCGAAGTTTTTGCATAAGGCAATGGCCCGAATTTACTATCAATGCCATTGATAAAATCTTTTGCTGAACCACCTGTTTGCGGAATGAGCATCACATCAAATTTTTTACGCAATGCACCAATTTTCAAATCATCCTTGTTGATGTAAGTATAAGGAATACCTAATTGTTCAAAAGTATATCTCGACCACCCGGCATCCTGTGTGTCAAACCAGGTATGATAAATAGCAATGCGTGGCAAGTGCACAGAATGTTGTTTTGCTGTAGGCAAATTTTTTGTTGCCTGCAAATCAAGCCCGAATTTTTGGGCTACAATTTTTGCCTGATCTTCGCTAAGGCCTTTAAATAAAACAGTTCCTGCTGCTAACGTATCTTTTGTGCCATCTAAAATTTTTGTTTCATCTAATACTGTCATGGAAACATTATTGGTATTCGATTGCAACCAATACATAGCAGGCAACACATTATTCTGAGCTGTATAATTGAGTATATAATTCGTTCCGGCACCTTTAATTGATCCTTCATATTGTGCATCTGAAGTAAGTAATTGCAAATTTGTTTTTGCAAAAGTGAGGCTGTCTTCTGCACGCACATCCACACCATATAAATAACCGAGTGTCCATGCAATATCATCATAAGGCGGGTATTTTGCATCTTTTGAAAAATGTTGATCGGTGAGTAATGTTACTGCAAGATTGCGATAAGGCTGATCGAGTAATACAACGTAATCATTTTTATTTTTCCCTGTGGTCACACGATGTACTTCTATTTGTTGTTTTCTCAATTGATTGACAAGATATGCAGCCATTACGGGATCATGTTGCTTTGATGGAATTACAAATGCGCGTGGTTTTTCTTCATTGCCTTTTCGAATATTGTTTAAACCTTTCTGGTAGAAATTGCGCAGGATCATTTTTGCATTATCCGCTGTATATGCAAGCGAAGCAAGCACACCTGCTTCCATATAATTAATGTTGTCACGTGAAGACCAATTCACCATGGATGTAGCGGGATCGGGGCGGTACCATTGTTTACTGGTGACAGGATCACCGGCAAATTTTGAATTGGATAAATCGCGTAAATACGTATTCGCACCGGCGTTGCCGAAGGTTTCATAAAAACGGCCAATTGAATTGTGATTATTGGCTACCCAAATT
>CAYXHX010000102.1:0-7889 GCA_964464835.1 uncultured Chitinophagaceae bacterium
TTCCGGAAATGATACGCATACTTAATCATTACAAAAAACCGAAAAATAATGCAATGGGAATTCGCTGAAACCACTCGTTTCAAACTTTGAAATTTCCGGTGTTTCTATTCGAAACCCTGCAAGGTAGCGGTACAACATTTTATATAATGGGGATTCTGTATCAATCATACCGGACGCCTCAACTTCCGTGGTTTGTGGCAGGCCGGTTTGTTTGCAGGCGAGTAAAATATAATACAGTGCATCTTCAGGGGTTTGAAATTTGAAATGCCTGATTAGTTTTAATTGGCCTTCCTTAAAAACAACCGCAATAAAATAAGAGGTATAAAAATATATTTTAATGAAGTCCTTTTCTTGCTGCATTTTCATCTGCTTTAAGACTTCTGCATATTTATGTTGTGTACTTGCTGATGGAAATGTTTGCCGAATTTCTGAAAGTGCATCAATGTTTACATCATTTACTACAATCATTTCTGCTACCGGTTCACGGTGTACCTGCAACTTTTCAATGGGGCCATTGTGCAACAAAGCAAATTCTTTTTTTAGAAGATCTTCATTCAGTAAATCTTCAGGTACCAATGAACAATCTTCATTTTCCAAAATAATTGTTGGAGTAATTTCTGCATTGTTCAATAATTTGGATAGCAATTGAATTTCCAGCCAGGAAGTAGCAAAATAGGCTGCATCGAGATTCGTAAACTGGAATAATTCAAGTGAAAGGATTTTACCAGTCTCCAATTCCTTTGTCCATGCCGCAAGATGGTTTTTTCCCAGCTCTATAAATAATTTCCCTTTATAGATATCTGCATTATAAATGCCAAATGTTTTCTGAACCATAAAATAATTAATAGGACTGCAATGTTACTAAATTACAACCGTTTATTCTCGTTTTGATTATTGATTGGCGGAATTGTAGTTTTACGCCCTTTTATGGACAAAAACCATTCCAGTCAATTACAATTAAAAATTACCAATCGCCAGGTATTCAGCATGGCTATGCCTATTGCTGCGTCTTTATTGGTGCCGCAGGCAAATTTTATCACCAATAATATTTTCCTCGGCGCATTAGGCGAACAGCCGCTTGCCGTGGCCGGGATTACCGGCGTGGTTTTTTTTTTTTTTTGTTTTATTTTGTTTTGCCTGTGTTAAGGGTTTAAGGTTTTTATCTAACCGCGCGCCGGGGGAAAAAAAAATTACCCGCGATTGGATTGCTTTTTAACCAGGGAATTATTCTGGCAATTTTATTGTCCATTTTCAGTATTTCTTTTACGATTTTTTTTTCACCCATTATTTTGGGTTCGGCTTTACATAATTCGGAAAATGTATCAATGGCCATTGGCTTTTTGAAAATACGGATTTGGGGAATACTTTTTTTGTATTTGTATCAAATGAGTAATGCATTATTGGTAGGAACCAATCAAAGCAAATATCTCTTGTATGGTACTATTGTGGAAACTGTTGTAAATATTTATTTGGATTACACGTTGATTAATGGAAAATGGGGCATGCCGGCATTGGGCTTTAATGGCGCTGCAGTTGCATCTGTATTGTCAGAATTCATTGCATTGGCAACGGTATTTTCAGTCATTCAATACAAAAAGATTGCCCAGCGATTTACTCTTTTTCGCAAAATTTATTTTAATAAAATCCAGTCCTTATATATTCTAAATAAATCTTTGCCGCTTATTTTACAATATGCATTGAGTATTGGTTCATGGGAATTTTTTTATTTCATGATAGAGCATCATGGCGAAAGGGATCTCGCCATTTCAAATATTATCCGCAACCTGTTTGGGCTTTTCGGATGCATTACATGGGCATTTGCAGCTACAACCAATACAATGGTCAGCAATATAATCGGGCAGGGTATGCAGGATAAAGTCATCAGCCTTATTATGAAAATTATGAAATGGAGTGTGCTTTTTTCTTCCATCATTTTTATTTTATTAAATACCTGGCCTGCGATTTTGTTGCCGCTTTATGGGCAAGATGAAGCTTTTTCATTGGCGGCAATACCTGTTGTACGTGTTGTGTCTGTTGCATTAATTTTAATGTCCGTTTCTACAATCTGGTTAAATGCAGTAATTGGAACGGGTAATACAAAAATCAACTTATCTATAGAAACACTGGCCATTACATTCTATTGTATATTTGTTTATACAGTATTAGAAAAATTAAATTTATCCATTACCGTTGGCTGGTGTGCGGAATGGGTATATTGGATTACACTTTTTATTCCTTCATTCCTGTATATCCGAAGTAATCGGTGGAAAAAAAATATTTTTTAAAAATCAATACATGCAACAACCCGGCAACAACTCCCCATCATTGATTATTTATACGGATGGTTCATCGCGTGGAAATCCCGGCCCGGGCGGCTTTGGCGCTATTTTAATGTGGAAAGGCCACTCCAAGGAAATCAGTGAAGGCTTTAGGCTTACTACGAATAATCGCATGGAATTAATGGCCGTGATTGTAGCTTTGGAATCACTGACTAAGAAAAATCTCCCGGTTACCATTTATACCGATAGTCAATATGTCGTCAATAGTATTGAAAAAAAATGGTTGGATAAATGGATCCAAACAAATTTTAAAGGCGGTAAAAAAAATAAAGATCTTTGGATGCGGTATAAAGCTGTCGCAAAAGATTTCTCCATTCAATTACATTGGGTGAAAGGCCATGCAGATAATCCTTACAATAATCGCTGTGATGAATTGGCTACAATGGCTGCTGATGGGAAAAATTTATCCATAGATAAGGGCTATGAAGAAATTCAGCAGGAAGATTTATTCTAAAAAAAAACCGGCATTTGCCAGTCTTTTCAAAATGTAACAATCAAGCTTCTTTAAAACTGCCAGCTTTGTTTTTCTGCATAAAAATTTTATACATATAAATAAATGTTGGCACAAATATAATGGTTGATATAAATGAATTTTTAAGGAAAGGAAGCCCCATCGTATACGCCGCCATTAACCCGTAAATATCCCTTGAAAATGTAACCGAATCACTTGCCCAAACCTGGAAGTTGGATAAAAAGAAATACACAAGCGGACCGGCAATGATGCTGAGTATAATTCCCGGGGTTTTTGCTTTTCGCATTGAAATACCAATTAATACCAACATCACAAGCAACACATAATTGATGATTTGGCCGGAATAAAAACCTTCAAATGGAAACCATCCTGCTGTATAAAAAAGTTGAATCAGTACATCACTGATAAATAAAGCAAGGAGAGGAAACAAAAAAGAAACCTTGGTATCCTTAATGGTAAGGCCGGCAAATAATGACATAGCGATAATCGTACTAAACCCACTAAGTTCAAGCCTGGGCGCACAAATAAATTTTACAATAGTGGTAACTGCAATTACAAATATTAAAAAGAAGATGGTTGAACGTGTGCGTTTCATGTGTAAATATTTATTGCAAAAATAAGGCTTTATTATATTTTTAAATAATTTGTATTTTCTAATACGGCACAAATGCTTTAAAAGCCAGCAATTTACCAATAGCATTCATTGTATAATTTTCACCTGCTGCCACAAAAATAACCTCCCCTTTTTTCATCGTCATTGTTCTTGAAGATGACTTGATTTTAGCATTGCCTTCCATCACAAGAATAATTTCTGGAGTTAGTGAATGATAGCTTGCATTATCCCCTTCATTCAATTGTAGAGCTGCGAGTGCAAAATCCTGTACAGGGCAGTCATACATAAAAATGCCTTTGCCATCCTTTCTTCCTTGCAAAATTTCCGGGTTGATGCCTTTAAAAATCACATGCTTCATCAGTTCCGGCACATCTATATGTTTGGGTGTAAGGCCGGCACGGAGTACATTATCACTGTTCGCCATCAGCTCTATATTTTTCCCTTCCAAATAAGCATGTGGCAAACCTGCTCCCTGGAAAATGCCTTCGCCCCTTTTTAAATGCAAGAGATTGAAAAAATAAATGGAAAAAATGCCCCTGTCAATATTTATCAGTTCTTTACCTGAATAATATTTTGCCACCCAATATGCAGGATCATATTTCGCTATTTTAATTTTATTTTTTAAAGCTGATTTCACCAAAGGCACAAGCAACTGATCCACTTTTTCCTGTGGCATTTGCATCACTTCCTTATATAATGCTTTATATCCTTGTTTTTTAAAAATTTCAGCAAGGCCGGAAAATGCCGGAATTGAATCCATTCTTTTTTGTAAAAGAGCTTCAGGCATGAATCCATGCAGCAACCAAAAATCACTTAAAGCTACCATGACCTCCGGTTTGTGGTTCCTGTCTTTATAATTCCTGTCGGCAGCATTGGTTTACACAAAATATCTTCCGCATCAAACCCTTTCGCAGCAGCAGTTTTCGTAGGATGTACTTGTATGGATAATGCATCTTTCACATCCAGTATTTTAAATAAAAAAGGCAATTCACCAAATGTTTCATATACTTTTTCACCAAGGAAAAACACCGGCAATTCCCGAATTGCATCCTGCAAATGAATAGCCCCGGTTTTAGTGATAATACTGGAAGATGCCGAAGGATGAGCAC
The DNA here is from genome assembly GCA_964464835.1 of uncultured Chitinophagaceae bacterium. GTDB lineage: Bacteria > Bacteroidota > Bacteroidia > Chitinophagales > Chitinophagaceae > JAFDXJ01. The sequence goes on from CAYXHX010000102.1 coordinate 4,534, forward strand.
CCATCCAATATTCAGCAAAGGGCTGTTTATTTATATTTTTTTGGCCCAACCAATCGGGAATAAATTGAATACCGCCCCAGGCATAATGCATTACTTTGCCTTTTAATTTGAATATCTTCTCTTGTAAAATCAAAATTTTTTATTTAGATTGATGAGGAATGACTCAAAACAAAAATACAGGAAATAAAGGTGAAGCAATGGCTTCTGTTTATTTGGAAAAAAATGGCTTTACAATCCTGGAAAAAAACTGGCGATTTAAACATTTGGAAGTGGACATTATAGCATCCGGCAAAGATACCCGTTTGCATTTTATTGAAATTAAAACACGTACTACAATGACCTATGGATTTCCTGAAGAAAGCATTGGAAAAAATAAAATGGCCAACCTGCGCAATGCCGCCGAACAATATCAATACCTGCATCCCGAATGGAAATACCTGCAGTTTGATGTCCTATCCATCCAACTCCACTTGAATGCACCACCCGAATTTTTTTTATTGGAAGATGTATATTTTTAAAAAATCATAAAACTGAGCCCAGTTTCTCTGCCATCTTCTCCACCATTAAATAGGTAGCCGGGCAGTGGGAAATATTTTGCTGATGTACATGTATATATTCCAAAGGCTGTTTCTTTTTAAAATGTGGGAAACCTGCGCAGTCGGCAGGCCGAACTGAATAAATTTTACATCGGTTTGTTTTTAAATCAAGGAACTGGCAGGGCCTTTGTACATTCACCCAGTCTTTATCTTTTTTATCATACCAAAGCCATTTCTTTTTAAATGCATGTGGTGTCATGTGTAAATGTGCAGAGATCCGTTGAATATCTTTTTGTGTGAATGTTGGCGTCATGGTTTTACAGCACCGTGCACAACTCGTGCAATCAATTTCCTTCCATACTTCCTTATCGAGCGCAAGCATCATGCTATACAATCTTTCAGGAGTTTTTTTTTCAACACCCGCTAAAAACCGTTTCATCTTTTTTTGATGAAAATTTCTTTTCTGGATAAAGGAGCGAATATTTACAGGCTGCATGATTGGTGGAAAATAATGATACTACATATAGATTTGCAGGAATTATTTTATAAGCCCAAAGGAATTCTAAAAATTTAATTTTACCAAATACGTTTTTATTTTATGTGGGAATCCTATCTAAAAGGTTTTAAACAATATTTACTCCTGGAAAAATCCCTGAGCAAACTTTCCCTTGAAGCGTATATGCATGATATACATCTGCTGATTTCCTGGCTTGAACTGACAAACATGAAATCTTCGCCCGGTGAAATAACGATCAAGCAACTTCAATCATTTATTAAATGGTTAAATGACATAGGCATGAGCCCGGCATCACAGGCAAGGATCATTTCCGGTATTCGTAATTTTTTTGCCTTTTGTGTACAGGAAGAAATTGTATTTAATGATCCTACTCTTTTATTGGAAACACCCCGGTTAAAAAGGCATTTACCTGAAGTGCTTGCCGTAACTGAAATTGAGAAAATGATTTCATGTATAGAAGCCGGAAAGCCTTCCGGTGCACGGAACAGGGCCATTATCGAAATCATGTATAGTTGCGGGTTACGAGTGAGTGAATTGACAGGCATACAATTAAGCGGCCTGCATTTTGAACAAGGCTTTATTAAAGTAACAGGCAAAGGAAATAAAGAAAGGCTAATTCCAATTGGGAAATCAGCAATACACTATTGCGATATTTATATTCATCATATTCGCATTCATCAAAAAATACAACCAGGATTTGAAGATATTGTTTTCATCAATAGTAGGGGGAAAAATTTAAGCCGTATCATGATTTTTAATATCATAAAAGAATTGGCTTTGAAAGCCGGAATTAAAAAAACGATTTCACCCCATACCCTCCGGCATTCATTTGCTACACACCTCGTGGAAGGTGGCGCAAACCTTCGTGCTGTGCAGGAGATGCTTGGCCATGAAAGCATTACTACCACTGAAATTTATACGCATCTCGACCGCGATTATTTGAGAAGCACATTGCAACAATTTCATCCTGCTTTTCAAAATAATTTTTATTCGAAAAAACCTTCGCAATAAACAACGCATTTAAGGAATTATGCATATTTTTATTTTCCTAAAAAATAATTATGAAAAAAATCTTTTTACTTGTAAGTGGTATTTCCGCTTTATTGATAACGAATGCACAAATGCCCGCGCCAAGCCCAACTGAAATGCTATCCCAGGATTTTGGCCTGGGGAAAATTATTGTTACGTATTCAAGGCCTGCATTGAAAAACAGGACAGTATTTATGCAAAATTGCGAACTCGCACCTTTGGGTAAATTGTGGCGGACCGGCGCCAATGCAGCAACAAAAATTAATTTTACAGATAAGGTTTCAATGGGTGGAAAAGACCTTGATTCCGGAACCTATGTGTTATATACCATTCCGGGAAAAAATCAATGGGAAATCATTTTGAATAAAGGCTTAAAAAACTGGGGCGCAGATGGATATATGGAATCCGATGATATTGTACGTTTCAAAGTACCTGTAACTGCAATCAGCCCTTCGGTAGAATCTTTTACGATGCAGGTTGCCAATATTAAATTCGAAAGTTGTGATTTACAATTGAGCTGGGGAAACACAATGGTGAATATTCCTATCACTACCCACATCAAAGCCCGAATCCGCAATCAGCTCGAACAAGCTTTGATGAATTCGGATAAAAAACCTTATTGGCAGGCTGCTAATTTTTATTTTCAATGGGATAAAAATAATGATAAAGCGCTTGACAATGTAAATAAAGCCATAACCGAAAACCCGGATGCATATTATATGTATTTGTTACGTGCAAAAATTGAAAAAGCACAGGGCAAAAAAATGCAGGCAAAAAATGATGCGCAAAAATGTATAGAACTTGCAACTGCTGCAAAGAATGACGAATATGTGATGCTGGGAAATGAACTGATGAAAAGTTTGTAAAAATATATGTGTTCACAATTGATAAGGCGTTTTGCAACATTTGCAAAACGCCTTTTTGAACATACAACTATTTTATTTTCTTTGCAAGGGTTTTACTTCTTTTTACGATATCGGCGAGAGAAGCATTGTTTAAAATTCGTAAAGTTTCTAAACGCACTTCAGAAAAAACATCGCGAATGCCGCAGGTTGCTTCATCTATACACTCTTCGCACTGTTCATAATTGTTGGATGCAAGGCAGGGAAGCATAGCAATGGGCCCATCAAAGAGGCGCATTACGGTGGCCATATTTATTTCAGAAGGATCTTTTTGTAAATAATACCCGCCAAATTTTCCCTGGCGGCTTTGTAATATGCCTGCATTTTTCAAGTACAGTAAAATCGCTTCTAAAAATTTTCTTGGAATATTTT